>NZ_RXHQ01000007.1 GCF_004138105.1 Xylanivirga thermophila
AGTTTCTTGCCCATATTAATATAACCTCACTTTTCTATATCTATGGACAATAGTTTACTACAAAAGGCTATACAATCTCATCGGTAATTTTTTCATTGGCTAAATGTTCCTTCATGCTTTTGCCGTGACCCCTAATATTAGGCAAAATAGCGATAAACTTAAAGTAAAGGTTTTAGTTCGATTTATCTCAGCCAAAAATATGCTTTTAGGCATAACCATAACATATTTCCAATTGTTTTGCTCAGATGTATGGCATAGTACAGTAACTTCATCCCTACCCATGCTATAATCAAATATACTGCTAGATAAGCTTATCTGTTTTTTGATTTCATTTGGTAAAAGAGGTGCCTCTTTAGACGTAAGTATCGTTTCTCCATTTTTATCAATTATATAGATATAAGCTCCCGCTGCCCAATGCATCTTATCTATCATGCCGCTTATCTTTTCTTCATCTATTAATATAATTAATTGTCCAAGTGGCCTATCACTTCTATTTATGGGAATTGACTGAACAAAAGTTATTACCCTATGTTTCTCTGAATTATAGGCATTTAGTTGTCTAGAAGGCAAATAAGTATGAAAATGATATTTTGATAAAACTTCATCTTGCCAGCTACTATATTCTACTCCTTCATAACTGTACATAATGTCATAAAATCGCTGCGATGGAAATTTCACTGTTGCTGTAACTACTTGGTCTGTATTATAAAAATATATATAATAATCGTAGATAAACTCATTTTTAGGGTAGTTCATCATGTCTTCCATTATATCTTTATAAGAAAATATATAATCATTTCCCTTAATCAATATGGCTAGCTTTTTATCAAATACTATATTGTTACTTAATTCATATACCTGTCTTAACTTATTATCCATATCTATCTGTAGTTGTTCAAGCATAGCAAAGCTAGATCGTTTTATATTTTCCAATGTATTCTTTTCCATCCTCTGGTAGTATATTACATTGCTGGTCATAGATAATAGAAGTATTATTATATATGAAATTGAAAATATTAGAAACACACTCCTTTTCATTTTTGTATGCCTTATATCTTCCATTAACTTTGTAAACCGTTTGAAAAGCAATGTACCCACCCTTTCAATTATATAAACCTATTGTTTGAATTCACCATAAATTATAGATCAAGCATAATACACTAACTATTTAGTTACTAATATTATAATATAATTTCTACTTATTTTAAATACTAAAATTTTTATATAAAAAGTACTCATAATAACATAAGGATATATTAAAGGACATTAAATGTCCTTTAATATATCCTTATGAGTGTGCAAATTTTGACTTGCCTGGGAGATATGATTTATCATAAGCAGCTCCCCACTTTTTGCATCACCTTTTTTAAATGCTTCAAGAATTGCCTTGTGTTCTTCTAATGCCCGCTCTGCCCGTTTGGGTACCTTATATGAACCTAGCCGAGCCCTTTCTATATAGCGCAGTAAACTCCTCAATGTATGTTTTAATACCTTGCTATTAGATGCATCATATATAGTTTCATGAAACCTGGTATCTAGTTCTGTCAAGCGCTCCATATCATTCTTTCCAGTAGCATGCTCCATTAAACTAACAATCTCTTCAAGTTCCTTTAGCTGATTTGGAGAGATACGCAATACGCCCCAACGTACCGCTAAACCTTCCATAGTAGATCTAATAGTATATATATCCTCTATATCCTGCTCAGTAATCTCCGTTACAAACACGCCTTTATTAGGCACATATACTACCAAGCCTTCCAGTTCTAACTGTCTCAATGCTTCTCTCACTGGTGTTCTGCTAACTCCAAGTTCTTCTGCAAGCTTAGTCTCTACCAGTCCCTCACCAGGATGATACTTACCATTTATGATATCCTGCTGCAACCTATTAAATATACGCCCCCTAAGTGAATTTTGTTCATAGGCGTCTGTCTCCCAGAAATTTTTTGCCAAGCCATTATTCCTCCCTTAAAGGCTATGCATTCTTTTTAGTATAATTTAAAAGTCCTCCTGCTAATATCACATTCTTAAGTCTAGGTGAAACTTCAAGTTTTACCTTAAACTCAATATCTTTTGTAATATTTTTTACAATTAGTGTATCGCCTTGTTTTATTTGATTCACTGCATCTTCTATAACTATATAATCGTCCCTGTCTATGGTATTATAATCATCTTCATTTACAAATACCAAAGGTAGTATACCAGAATTTATAAGATTGGACTTGTGTATTCGTGCAAAAGATTTTGCAATAACTCCTTTTATACCAAGGTATAAAGGTACCAATGCCGCATGCTCTCTGCTGGAACCCTGTCCATAATTATGTCCAGCTACTAAAAATCCTCCTCCCGCCTCCTTGGCCCTAGCTGGGAATCCCTTATCCACAGGTGTCAAACAATAATCCGATAGATATGGTATATTTGATCTATAGGGAAGAAGCTTGGCATTTGATGGCATTATATGATCGGTAGTTATATTATCTTCCATCTTTAAAAGTACCGTTCCACTCACCTTATCCTTTAACTCTTCATTTATAGGGAATGGCTTTATATTGGGCCCCCTCACTACTTCCACATCCTCCGCATGTTCAGCCGGTGAAATAACAGAATTATCATTTACTACAAATGTATCAGGCATATCGATTTCAGGATATTCACCTAATATTCTTGGATCTGTCAAAACTCCTGTAAGTGCAGTAGCCACTGCTACCTCAGGGCTAGCTAGATATACCTTTGCACTAACAGTACCACTTCGCCCATAGAAATTACGATTAAATGTACGTATAGATACTGCATCTGTAGCCGGTGCTTGTCCCATACCTATACAAGGTCCACATGCACATTCAAGCACCCTAGCGCCTGCATCCACCATATCAGCCAATGCACCATTTTTAGCAAGCATAGTATATACCTGCTTGGAGCCTGGAGAAATAACCAAGCTAACATCTGGATGCACTGTTTTACCTTTGAGTATTTTTGCCACTCTCATAAGATCCAAATATGATGAATTTGTACAACTGCCTATAGCAACCTGATCCACCTTTATAGGTCCAACATTTTTTACACTGTCCACATTATCAGGACTATGGGGCTTTGCTATCAAAGGTTCCAAAGTACTTAGATCTATTTCAATCTCCTCATCATATTGGGCATCATAATCCGCACATATCTCTATCCACTCATCTTCCCTGTTCTGCGCCCGCATAAAGGCTCTAGTCATCTCATCACTTGGAAATATAGAAGTGGTAGCACCTAGCTCTGTGCCCATATTGGTTATCGTTGCCCGTTCCGGAACTGTAAGGGTAGATACACCATCCCCGGCATACTCGAGTACTTTGCCCACACCACCTTTAACTGAAAGCTGTCTTAATATCTCAAGTATTACATCCTTTGCAGTTACCCATGGATTAAGTTTGCCTTTCAATACTACCCTGCATACTCTGGGCATAGTAAGATAATAAGGTCCTCCCGCCATAGCAACTGCTACATCTAGCCCTCCAGCACCAATAGCCAACATACCTATACCGCCTGCTGTAGGTGTATGACTGTCAGAACCTAAAAGGGTCCAGCCCGGTCTATCAAAACGCTCTAGATTAACCTGATGGCATATACCATTGCCAGGTCTTGAAAAATAAACACCATGTTTTGATGCCACAGTTTGTATATATTTATGATCATCTGCATTTTCAAATCCAGCTTGCAGCATATTATGATCTACATAGGCTACAGATCGTTTTGTTTTAACCCTTGGCACCCCCATTGCTTCATATTGTAGATATGCCATGGTCCCGGTAGAATCCTGAGTCAGGGTTTGATCAATGGTAATAGCAATCTCCTTACCTGACTTCATAGTACCGCTTATCAAATGCTTTTCTATTATCTTTTCTACGATGTTTTTACCCATATCTAACCTCCTTACGCTTGATATCTAGCATTATTGTATACAATAATACACATGGTGTCAATTAGGAAGTTTCCTTTGCTATTCTTCCAAAAAAGTGCTATAATATGTCATAAATACGAGTATTATGGGGAGGTAGGAAATTACATGCAGTCAACAGAGAAAAGCTTTTTCACCAGATCTACAGCTTGGATCGTAAAAAAACCAATGCTTGCAGCCGGTATAATATCCATAGGTTTTACCATTCTGATTAAATTGATAGCAAGACTTACCTGGGGACAATTTTTCATAGTATTAGCCTTCAATATGTTTGCGCTTATGGGGATAGCTTATGTAATAAGCAAAAATGCTAGCAACAAACTAGACTCAATGGTATATATAATGGACAGAATAAAAAAACGTGATTTCAAGCAAACCTTAGATGTAAATGAATTTCAGGGTATTGAATCAGTGCCTATGACTTTTAACAGCATGGTAGAAGAGCTACGCAATATAATGGTATCCCTGAAGGATATATCTGTTAAACTGGTAGGCTCATCCAATATGTTAAGTGACAACTCTGGCAAGGTAAATGCTGCCATCGATGATATATCGGCAACTATGAATGAAATAGCCCATGGTGCCTCTGAACAGGCCGCTGAAGCTGAGCGTGGTGTAAGTCTTATAACCAATCTGGCTGATGAGATCAATAATGTCCATAACTATTCAAATAAGGTAGTAAAATCATCAAATGGCATGAAAAATCTCACAAAAGAAGGCATAGAAGCAGTAGATACATTAAAACATGCAAGTGAAGAGAGCATTGATGCTTCTTTAGAAGTAGCAAAATTCATAGATAGTTCAATAAACAGGGCTCAAAATATCGGTGAATTTGTATCCACAATCAATCAGATTGCAGAACAAACAAATCTCCTTGCATTAAACGCAGCCATAGAGGCTGCAAGGGCGGGAGAAGCAGGTAAGGGATTTGCTGTAGTAGCAGATGAAATTCGGAAACTGGCTGACAACAGTAAAAATGCTACTGAACAAGTAGAGGTACTTATGGAGCAGATAGTAAAAGAAGCAGATAATGCACACAGTATATTGACCTCCATAAATACCGTTATGGATGAACAGTCAAAGGCAGTAGAAAATACATCAAGTACCTTTTCCGATATAGCACAAAGTGTTGAAAATGTAATCACTGAGATAGACAGGGTAACAAAAGCCATAGCAGTAATGGAAGAGAATAAAAACAATGCCATAGATGCAATACAAAATATATCCGCAGTATCTGAAGAAGCTGCTGCATCTAGTGAAGAAGTTGCTGCAAGCACTCAGACCCAGAAGGATTTTATGCAAGAGATGGTAAACTCCACACGTATGCTGAACGAATTAGCACTCGAATTAAAACGCCATGTGGAATCATACAACGTATAATACATATAAAAAAATGGAGCAAATTTGCTCCATTTTTTTATTCCTATTTATTTAAAATATCTAACTCCCGCCTCAAATATCCCTTGATCCTTTTCACCTTTTATATTCATATATAAGCCATTTCCTATACGCTCTGAATGTCCCATCTTCCCAAGTATGCGCCCATCAGGACTTGTTATACCCTCCACAGCCCACATGGATCCATTTGGATTATGCGGCATATCATATGTTGGGTTTCCATCCAAATCCACATACTGGGTAGCAATTTGACCATTTTTCATCATATCTTCCAGTTCCAAATCCGATGCTACAAATCTACCTTCGCCATGGGATATGGGAAGCGTATGCATATCACCTTCATTGACATTCATAAACCATGGTGACCTGGTAGATACCACTTTTGTACGCACCATACAGGACATATGCCGACCTATTGTATTGTATGTCAATGTCGGGCTATCCGCCTTTAGCTCCCTTATCTCGCCATATGGTACCAATCCCAACTTAACAAGGGCTTGAAAACCATTACATATACCTAGCATCAGTCCATCCCTATTCTTCAGCATATCCATCACCGCATCGGACACCTTTTGATTTCTAAAGGCAGTGGCTATAAATTTCCCTGAACCATCCGGTTCATCTCCACCGCTAAATCCACCAGGTAACATTATAATTTGGGCATTATTTATTCTTTTAACCAATTCATCTAGTGAATCTTCTATATGTTTTGGTGTCAGATTTCTAAATACAAATACATCCACCAATGCTCCCGCCTTCTCAAAGGCCTTTTTGCTATCGTACTCACAGTTGGTACCCGGAAATACGGGAATCAATACCCTTGGTTTTGCTATCTTTTCCTTTGAATATATAAAAGTCTGTTTATCAGATTTAATGCTTAGTATACTATTATCTGTATGCCCCTTTACTTTGGTTGGGAAGACCGTTTCCAAGGGTTTTTCCCAAGCCGCTATGGCATCTTCAATGGATATAATGTTATCATCTAAAACGATCTTTCTATCCTCAGTGGTATCTCCCAATAGTTTATAGTCAATGCCATTCAGTAATGTATCCACATCCTCATTAGTCCCTATTTCTACTATCAAAGATCCGTATGCAGGATTAAATATATCATTTTTATCTACACAATTATTAAATTTGAAACCTATCTTGTTCCCAAAGCACATCTTAGATATGGCCTCACATACTCCTCCATACCTTATGCTTTGAGCAGACAATATCCTGTTATCATTTATAAGTTCATATATCCTCGTATACATAGCATCTAGCTTTTTAAAATCAGGAAGATGGGCATCATCCCTTACAAGCGGAAGATATACCACTTTGCTTCCAGCATTTTTAAACTCTGGAGATAATACATTTTTTATAAGAGTAGGACATACAGCAAATGCTACCAGTGTAGGAGGTACATCCAAATCGTTAAAGCTGCCTGACATACTATCCTTACCACCGATTGCCGGGAGTCCCAATTGCATCTGGGCATAATATGCACCCATAAGTGCTGAAAATGGCTTACCCCATCTCTTAGGATCATTGCCCAAACGTTCGAAATATTCCTGAAGGGTTAAACGTACCTTTTTATAGTCTCCTCCCATTGCTACTACCTTGGCAACAGCCTCTACTATGGCATATACAGCACCATGGAATGGACTCCACTTTGCTATATTGGGATTGTATCCATATGTCATTAGGGTAGTGGTAGTAGTATCTCCTTCCAATACCGGTACCTTCGCTGCCATACCCTCTGCTGGTGTAAGCTGATATTTCCCGCCAAATGGCATGAGTACCGTACCTGCACCTATTGTGCTGTCAAACCTTTCTGCCAAACCCTTTTGACTGCATATATTAAGATCCTGAAGCTTTTGAAGCCACATATCCCCTATATCATCTCCGGCATATGATGCGTTAAAGGGCACATTTTCATGATCGGGGGCTAATACCTCTACCGTTGTCCGCTGGGATGCTCCATTACTATCCAAAAAATCCCGGCTGATATTTACTATTGTATTATCCCTCCATACCATCCTTAGCCTTTCCTCTTCTGTAACATATGCAACTAATGTAGCCTCTAAATTTTCTTCTTCTGCAGCCCTTATAAATTTCTCGGCATCATCCTTAGATATGAGCACCGCCATGCGCTCCTGGGATTCTGATATTGCAAGCTCCGTACCATCCAATCCCTCATATTTTTTAGGCACCGTATCCAAGTTTATAAAAAGTCCAGGGGCCAATTCGCCTATAGCCACCGATACTCCCCCTGCACCAAAATCATTACATTTTTTTATCATACGGGTAACATCGGGGTTTCTAAACAATCTTTGTATTTTCCGCTCTTCTAGGGGATTTCCCTTTTGCACCTCTGCACCACAACTCTCCAAAGACTCTTCGGTATGAGCCTTTGATGAACCGGTTGCACCACCGCATCCATCTCTTCCTGTCCGACCGCCTAATAATATAACCACATCACCAGATACAGGTCTTTTTCTTACTACATTTTCTCTTGGAGCTGCGCCTATAACTGCCCCCAATTCCATACGCTTAGCTACATATCCCTCATCGTATATCTCCACTACCTGACCGGTAGATAGGCCTATTTGGTTTCCGTATGAACTATAGCCTGCTGCTGCACCATTTGTAATCTTCCGCTGCGGAAGCTTGCCAGGCAAAGTATCTTTAAGAGGAATCCTTGGATCACCACTTCCAGTTATTCTCATAGCTTGATATACATATGCCCTGCCAGATAACGGATCCCGTATGGCACCCCCCAGACAGGTAGCTGCACCGCCAAATGGTTCTATTTCCGTTGGATGATTGTGAGTCTCATTTTTAAACATTATGAGCCATTCTTCAATTTTTCCATCCCTGTCTACGGGCACCACTATACTACAGGCATTTATCTCATCTGATTCATCCAAATCATCTAGCATACCCTGCTTCTTAATGGCCTTCATTGCAATGGTGGCCATATCCATTAGACATATATCTTTTGCCTTTCTTCCGTCATATACATAATCCCTGGTTTTCATATATCCTTCATACGCAGATTTTATAGGTTTTGCAAGCGGATCATCGGATATCTTTATTTCTTCTATTTTGGTTAGAAAAGTAGTATGGCGGCAATGATCGGACCAATAGGTATCCAATACCCTTATCTCTGTTATAGTAGGGTCCCTTTTTTCTTCATCTCTAAAATAGCGCTGACAAAATCTAATGTCGTCTATGGACATGGCAAGACCTAAATCATCAATCATGTCCTTTAGCTCATCTTGAGATAGGTATATAAAACCATCTATACTATCCACATCCTGTGGTACATCTGCATAAAGCTCAATTGTAGATGGTTTTTCAAGGCTGGCTTCCCTCGATTCTACTGGATTAATGCAATAGTTCTTAATCCTTTGAAATTGCTCTTTTGATATATCGCCCTCTAGGACTATAAGTTTTGCTGTCCGTACTATGGGCTTGTCCCCCTGGGTCAATATCTGTATACATTGGGCAGCACTATCTGCCCTTTGGTCATATTGTCCAGGCAGATATTCTATGGCAAAGGCCTCGCCTTCTATATCAATCTCTTCATCCCATACTTTATCTACAGGCGGTTCTGAAAATATAGTACCCTTTGCAAGATTGTATACCTCATCTGAAATGCCCGATACATCATATCTATTTATTATGCGTACATCCGTTAGTGCTTCTATTCCCAAATTGTCATGAAGGTCATTATAGAGATTTCGAGCCTCTACCGCATATGTCCCTCTCTTCTCCACAAAAATACGTCTAACATGCCCATTCATAGGAAATCCCCCTTTTTTATTTTTCATCTTTATTATATTATGTTATAATATATAAGTAAAATTAATATTTCTAATCATTTGTATTAGGAGGGCTTATGAATATAAATTTTGAGCTATACAAGGTTTTCTATTTTGTTGCAAAATACAAAAGTTTTTCCCTGGCAGCTAAGAAGCTTTATATTACCCAGTCGGCAGTAAGCCAATCCATCAAGAATTTAGAGATGGCACTTGATAGTACCTTGTTTTATAGAAAAAACAAAAAAATATCCCTTACCTATGAAGGTGAATTGCTGTTTGAACATGTAGAAAAGGCATATAATGCCCTAAATGCAGCGGAATATAAATTTGCAGAGATCCATGGACTAAAAACAGGTGAGATAAAAATAGGGGCAAGTGATACGGTATGCAAATACCATCTGATAGACTACCTTGAATCTTTTAATGAAAAACATCCAAATATAAAGATCCAAGTGATAAATAGAACTTCTCCCCAGATAATAGACCTCTTAAAAAGACAATCCATAGATATGGGTATAATAACACTGCCTGTTGATAATAAAGACATAGATATACTGAATTTTGCAGAAGTTCAGGATATATTTGTGGCATCATATAAATTTGCCCCATTAAAAGAACAAGTCCTTACATTTGAAGATCTGTCGAAATATCCACTGCTCTTTTTAGAAAAGAACAGTCAAACAAGGCAGAATATGGATCTATGGTTTAAAAAAGAAGGAGTACATATTACTCCTGAAATAGAACTAGAAAGTATAGACTTGCTACTTGAATTTGCAAAGATAGGTTTAGGCATTTCCTGTGTACTAAGAGACAGTGCCATTAGTGCTATTGAAAAAAAGCAGTTATTCGAAGTAAGGACAATTAAAAGGCTTCCTCCCAGACATCTGGGTATATGCACCTTAAAAGATGTTCCCCTGTCTAAGGCGGCACAAGCTTTTATAGGTGGGCTTTGAGCTTGTTTGCATGATAAGCCCGAATGATTACCTTAAGTCGTTTATTGTTAACTAAAAAGCTATTGATATCTTGCATTAAACTTGTTACTTCACTTCGTAGACGGTTAACGATATTAAGATTATATTGCAATTTAGACTTAACTTATTTTATAATTCTCTGTAGTCACATTATATAAATTAGCATAGTTACCGTTCTTCTCTAACAATTGCTTATGAGTACCCATTTCGACTATTTCTCCCTTGTCCATAACAATAATTTTATCTGATAATGTTGCAGAATATAAACGGTGAGAAACAAAAAATATTGTGTTATTCTTAAATCTATCAAATATTTGTTTAAATATGTTATATTCACTTATTAGATCTAATGCACTTGACGGTTCATCTAATATTAGTATTGGATTCTCATTTGCAAATAATCTCGCCAAAGCTAGTTTTTGCATTTCCCCTCCAGACAAAACTACCCCAGTTTCATCAAATTCTTTAGTCAGTAATGAATGCAATCCTTTATCTAAGCTATTTATTTTATCCCCTAATCCAACTGAATTTAATGCATCTAATACCTGCTTAGATTTGGTATCATCGTACAAATCCAAAAGCACATGATGTTAGTATAATATTGTAGACACGATTTTCTGAATGCTATAAAATATAGTAAAGGAAGGAAGTGTCTAGAATGTCTAAGAGATATACAGAAGAATATAAAAATACCATTGTAGAACTTTACAATTCCGGTAAAACACTATCTGAGCTTAATAGTGAATATGGCCTACCTAAATCTACAATACTAACATGGATAAAGAAAGCTAAACCCATAGCAGTAGATAATAACAAAATAATTACCCAAGCTGACTATCAGGCCATGCTTAAGAAGATGGCTAGAATAGAAGAGGAGAATGAAATATTAAAAAAAGCCATGGCCATATTTGCAAAGAAGTAAGCTCGATATATAAGTTTATTACCGATAATAAAGATGTTCATGATATAAAACTAATGTGCAAAGTTTTAAAGGTACCTAGAAGTTCGTATTATAAACATCTTAATAAAAAAGAAAGCAAAAGAAGTATTGAAAATAGATTTCTAGAAGAAGAAATTCTAAACATCTATAAAGCCAGTAAATGCCGTTATGGAGCTCCAAAAATATATGAAAAACTAAAAGCTAAAGATATATTTATAAGTCTTAAAAGAACTCAAAGGCTTATGAGTAAATTAGGCATAAAATCAATAGTATGTAAAAAGTTTAGACCATATTCATCAAAACATAAAGTTGAAAGTAGAGAAAATATAATTAATAGAGACTTCTCTACAACTGGTATTAATCAGAAATGGGTGACTGATATTACATATATTCATACAATTAAAGATGGTTGGTGCTATTTAGCTTCTGTTATGGATCTTAATAGTAGGAAGATTGTTGGATACTCTATGTCTAAAAATATAGATACTACATTGGCTATAAAAGCTTTAGATAATGCATATAAACTTCAGCAACCTTCAGAAGGTCTGATTCTCCATAGTGACTTGGGAAGTCAATATACAAGTTATGATTTTGGTGAATATGTTAAACGTCACAAGATAATCCATTCCTTTAGTGGAAAGGGTAATCCCTACGACAATGCCTGCATAGAATCTTTTCACTCAGTATTGAAGAAAGAAGAAGTTAATCTAGTTAAATATTTTGACTTTGATACGGCTAGACTAGCAATATTTGAATATATAGAGTCATGGTATAACAGAGAAAGAATACATAGCTCTCTAGGCTATATTACTCCCCAAGAATGGAAAGACAAATCTAAGAGGGTTGCATAAAAATTATTCGAGAAAATGTGTCTACTATATTGACATAGGTCCAAATCATAATCTAATCTTAAATTTATTTTAATAATATTTTCTTTTCCATTGTCCTCAAAAATTCGTTTTCATGCGAAATGGAGATAACTGTTCTATCCGTTCTGCAAATAAAGTCAGACAACCATTCTTTTGACTGTGTGTCTAAGTGATTACTTGATTCATCCAATAACAATATGGGACAATCCTTTAGTATGGCTCTTATAATAGAGATTTTCTGTTTTTCGCCGCCCGAAAGTTCGTCATGCTGAAAAGATATTTCTCTTTCCGCTAAATGAGAAGCACCCATCTTTTCCAACAGGTCAAGCGCAACCCCTGTGTTCTCTCTATTGTCAAAAATCAAATTTTCAAGTACAGTACCGTCAAAGAGACACGGTTCCTGTGGAACCAGCGCCAATTGATGCCGCCAATTATACAATGACATATCAGACAGCTCTGTTTTGCCATTAATAAGAATATTTCCATTATACTCAGGCGAAAAGCCACATAACAGTTTTATCAGTGTTGACTTTCCGCTGCCATTTGCGCCGCATATAGCTACTTTTTCTCCATAGCATACGGTGAAAGATAAATTTTCAAAAATCAATTTATCATCATGACGAAAAGCAATGTTATCTGCGGATATGCTAGAGAATTCGTTTATCGTTTCCGCATTGTTCGGTTCGGATTCCTCATATAAGATTTGCATCCGTTCACATAAGTTGTTTAGGATAGGGCGCTCACGTATAATATATCCAATGGAAGAAAAAAGCGAATTATATATTGAAAAATATCCTACCATTGCCGCGACAGAACCTGCGCTGATCAAATCTCTCGAAACCATTACCACCCCAAGTAGCAACACCAAGAGGGTTGTTAATGTATTTACTGAAAGAGAAATTCCATTTGCAATTGATTGATATTTTATTCTTTTCTGCGCAGTTGTCAAAAAGAAGTTCTCATACAAATGATCAATAGATTTAATTAAAGGCTCTTCTAAACCAAGCATAATAATGGCATGCGGTTTAGATGTAATCTCCACCTCGTTAGCTCGCATAGATGTATTATATTCCCTCGTTTCCCTATCATATTTTGCATTCCATTTTCTTACGGCTAGAGGAATGCATAATCTCATTATAGAGATAAGAAATGTACAAACTGCAAACAGCCAATTTATTCCGAATGCAAAATACGTAAGAACAATAAACGTAATCGGGGTTACAATCATTTTGGATACTATCTGCATCCATCCATGTCGATAGTCATTAGGATCGTATTCTAGGCGATATTGCGCATCTCCCCTTTCTATAGCCATGGCTTTGGAATATATCTTGTCTAAAAAGCGTCCAATTACTAGCTTGTCATGAAAAAGGGCGCCTTTTAAAGTAATTACATTGTTTATATACAAAAACAGGGGTATTATAATAACAGAAACTCCTATGCAAGCAACCAATATCCATATATTCTGAAGGACAAACGTTATATTCATCGCTAAAACCGCATCAGCAAATCGAGCTAAAATACTCGCTATATACACAGACAATATTCCTGATATTCCTTCTCGAACTACAGTGAGCAACATCGGCAAAAACATAGCCTTTCTGCAATCATTTCTTATTTCTCTTTTCAATGCTGTCATTTGCCATCAAACCTCCTTCCATCCTATAAATGCTGTCCGCAATTGCATCGAAGATTTTATCATGTGACACTATAATAGTAGTCTTTTTTCTATTATTAATCTTATTGCATAATATCCCTTTTGCAGTTTCGTCTAAAGAATTGCTCGGCTCATCCAGAATCACAATGAAAGGGTCTAAGGTAAAAGCTAACGATAAAAAGACTTTTCTGCGCTCCCCACTAGATAACTCTGTAATTCTTGATTCGTTAATAAGTTTATCCGATAGACCAAATTCACGGAAACATGTGACACAAGAATTTATATTTATCCCGTCTATCATTTCTACAAGCTCTATTGGTTTTATTTGTAACATTGGATCATTCTGTGAAAGATAAAAAATATGTTTTCCCCAATTATTATGCGCAATGTTTCGAGGGGCGCATCCTCCTATTTGGATACTTCCGGACTGTTCTTCCTCTAAACCGGAAATAAGATTTAACAGAGTGGTTTTCCCGGCACCATTCAACCCTTTTATCAATGCAATGGTATTCTCGGGAATAATAATACTAATGCCATTCAGTACAGGGACATCGTTATATTTGAAAGAAACATCTGTCAGTCTAATGCTACTATCTGTAATTTTACCACTTGCCCGCAACCCCTCGGCGAACAATTCACTGATCCGCTCCTTTGCTGTTTTAGCAAGTGAAAAACCTGGAATACAATTAAACACCGTGTTCATTGCAGAATACATACCACCAGAAAGAGCGATTGCTTCAACCCCCACGTCAAGCGTCGCTACATTAAATACGATAAATAAACCTATTGCGCCATACATACCATATTTAAGGATATTCTGCAAAAAAGATTCCATTGCCATTTGCGCTGCTACAGTCAATTCAGAACGATTCCCAGTATTGAGTAATTGTTTATGTAATCGTTCTATACGTTTCAAGTACCATTTTTTAAGGTCAAAAACTTTAATTGTGGATAATCCTTCGTAGCCCGCTACAGTTTCGTTTGTTAGTTTTGCCTCAATATCTCTGGCTTTATCATAATTTATCTGCATATATTTTCGAACGATCAACGGTGGAAAAACTTGCAGAAAGGCAAGTAGTAATAAGGTAAATCCAATCCAAAAACTTTTTATACTAAGAAATATAAAATACGAAATCGTTATAAGTACACCGGACCATAGATTTGGGCGCAAAGAAACAGGAACATTTGTGAGTTTTTCAAAATCATCAGAAAGATACTCCAATGTCTTCCCATTATCTGAACGAAAAAGGATATTCAGCGGATTGGATAAAAAACTTTTATAAATATGCATTTTACAATCATGCAGAGCGATGGATAATGCTTGCTCATATACGATTTCTATAAGAATATTTATTAAGCTTACAGCTATAACAATAGAAAGCAGAATAATAGATTGATTTATAACATGTCCGGTATTCCCCGCAATGGCATATTTAACTATTTGGGACAGAATAGAAGCAGTAAGTAAGTCAATAGGTATATTTACCGCCTTTCTCAATCCATTATAATAGGATATTTTCTTTAAGCGCTTATATATAAATGATAAAATCTCTTCTGTTTTGGTCAAGCCTTTTTTCATACAATCACTCTCATTTCGTTATTATACCCTAGGGTCGCTATCTTACAACCAAACGTTCACAATAATCGGACAATTCTTGATGATTCATAGCGCAATAATCACAAATATCCCTAATATAATCTCCCCAATGTAATATTCTTGTCGAACAAACATAATCCTTCCATTCATTAAAGCTAATCGTTAATTGCCTTTCATTAGGCATCAAAACACACGGTTTAAATCTAAAGTTTTCATCAATGCTCCATTGCAAAGTACCCGCTGTGCAATAATAGGGAAAATCAAAATATAAAATGTTATTTATAAAATACGTGAGTAATTCATTTCCTCTATCTTGCATACAGTTCCCACACCTCCATAATTGCAAGTTTACTAGACTCGCATATTAAACCTTCTTCAGAATTTCCAGCGGCACACTAACTTGCCTTATCTCTCCCATAAATTCTAATTCTATAGTTGCTCGTCTTTTATGCCTATTTGTTTTCTTTATAATGCTCTCTAATCCTATTAGAGGACCTTCGTTTATATATACACGGGTTCCTACAATAATCCCACTTGATGATTCAATACATCTATCATCATTACATAATCTTAGCAACATATTTCTTTCATGATCCTTCATTGCAATATCACCTGTATCGTCGTACTGCAAAAAACTAATAATATCCTTTGAAGCATAAATAATATGTCTTGTCTTTTGTATAACTTCTATGCTTGATAGTTCTGATTCTATAAATACATAACTAGGAAATATTGGCCTAAGCTCTTTTTTTGTCTGTCCAGAACGTCTAAATATGGCCTCTGACATCGGTATGAAAGGCATAAACACTTTGTTATCTAATCGTTTCTCTAAGATTTTCTTAACTTTTTCTTCACGTCCCGTGCATGTAAAGAGTACATAACAATACATTTTGCCTCACAACTCCTCATTACGGTTTGCATGGCTTCGCCCTTTCACTTATCTCAACGACAAGCTACAATAATTTTTATAATATGATCCTTACCAGATATTAACGTGACCCACCAGCGATTAATAACCAATAAGTGCTTTTTTCGTGGCAACTTCTATAAGTAAACAAAGATTATGTATAACTACTGCAAATAAATGAAAAATATATATTATTGTATTAATTCTCAATATTAAACAATCATTGAATATATTGTACATCCATTGATTTGTTGTGTCAACTATTCTATTAGATATTTTATTGTCATACCATTATGCCCGTTTATAATTAAATGTAACACAAAAAATATCGCTTGCAGTTTAAAAGTAGTAAAACAGACAAAAGAAGGAATAAACGTATACTAAGTAAAAACATAGAAGCTGTTCAAAGTAGAGAAATATTTGGTCATTGAGAGATAAACACCGTTTTAGATATCGAAATGATTCAAGCTTGGATGAATACGCTTTCTAAAATGATTTTAGGCTATATGACTCCTGAAACTTGCTTTAATATAGGTGCATTTATTATTACAATTTATAAAAAGATTCGAATTTGCAAAGACAAGTTTAGGCATATTATATTTACTAAAAGCTTGTGCCCCTGTCTAAGGCGGCACAAGCTTTTATCGGTGGGCTTTGACTAATGCATGGGCTATATCCTGCAATGAATTAAATATAAGGTCAGGTTTTATATTTGATTTTTCTACATCCTCCATAGATGTTTCCCCAGACAATACCAATATGGATAAAATACCATGATTTATGCCAGTTGCTATATCGGTATAAAGCCGATCTCCTACTATAGCCACCTGATCTTTCTTTAATTTTAACTTTTCCAGCAAACTATCTACTATTTCTCCATTTGGCTTTCCTATTATTTTTTCAGGTTTTATATCGGTGGATGCCTCTATAAAAGCCAATATTGCACCACAATCAGGTATCATTCCATCCTCAGTAGGACAATTAAAATCAGGATGAGTCGCAATATATGGCACTCCTTTTCTTATAAAATCACATGTCTTAACCATTTTTTCATAGGTAAGTGTAGTATCAAAACCCACAACTACCAACTCAGGATCTTCTCCCACCAGCTGTATATCATACCCCATAAGCTCTTTTTCTAAATATTCCGTACCAAGTACAAATACCTTTTTACCATTGTATTCACGATTTAGATATATGGCAGTGGCCTCTCCAGAGGTAAATACCTGATTTTTTCCCACATAACAACCCATTTTGGCTAACTTTTGTATATAATACTCTCCATTATGTGAAGAATTATTGGTAAGGAAAATATAGTCCTTCCCTTGGGACTCCAAAGTATCTGTAAAGTCTAGAGAGCCATCTATTATCCTATTTCCCAAGTAAAAAGTACCATCCATATCCAATACAAAACATTTTATATTATGTAATTGCTCCACAGATTCAAAACCCCTTTAATTTAATTTAATAAATAACTATATTCTACAGAAATTTTGATATCCCTGCTTTTTTTGTATAATCCAGTTAAAATAAGTGAACTATACTACCTTGACAGTATATTTTATAGGTGATAATATAATGTTCGAAACAGAATATATTGTTTGGGGAGCTGAAAGAAATCGGCTGAGAGGGAGTTAATTTACTTCGACCCACTAACCTGATCTGGATAATGCCAGCGGAGGGAATAGCTAAATGCATGTTAAACTATATGCCTCTTCTGGTATATAGTTTTTTTATTGCCCCCCAAAGATGATAAGGAGAGGATTTTTTTGACAAATGCACAAAATACAACTGGGAAAAAAGTAAACACCCATATGTTGGTAGAAGGAGGGGTAATGATTGCTCTGGCGCAAATACTTAGCTATATAAAGCTTTTTGAAGCACCCTATGGTGGATCTGTAACTGCAGGCTCTATGGTACCTATTATTATATTTGCAATTCGCTGGGGTGCAAAGGATGGATTGATGGCGGGAGTTATTTATGGTATATTACAATTTTTACTAGGGCCAAAGTGGTCATTTCATCCCGTTTCCATTATATGCGACTACCCCCTTGCCTATGGGTTCTTAGCCCTTGCGGGATTGTTTGGCAATAAAACCAACAAAATATACTTGGGAACATTTTTAGGCATTTTAGGTCGCTTTGTATCCCATGTAATATCGGGAGTAGTAGTATTTAAATCTACATTGCCAGAAGGTCATCACCCTCTAATTGGTTCCATGCTATACAATGGTGCCTATCTACTGCCTGAGTTCTTAATATCCGTTGCCATATTATTTGCCCTATCAAAATTTAAAGATGATCTATTTGTACCTAAAAATTAAGGGAGTACCAAAAGGTACCCCCTTTTTTCTATTTAAGTGATATCTTAACAGGCGTAGGATTGGATAGATTATCACTTACAGGACATCTCTGCTCTATTGCTTGCAACCATCTTTCCAGTTTAGTCTGATCCGCATCTGTATCAGGTTTTACATATACCCGTATTTCCTGATACCCTGCCCTGCTATCGGTATCTTGCCCGGAAAACTTAGCAGGATCTAAATCCCCTTCCAATTCAAATTCTATACCTCTAAGTTCAAAACCCATCTCCTTAGCTATTAAATGACCTACCACATTCATACATCCTGAAAGGGCTGCTAATATATACTCTACTGGATTAGGTCCCGCATCTGTACCACCTAAATTCTTAGGTTCATCTATCACCAATTCAAAATTTCTGGCCTTTACCACCGTTTTAGTAGGACTTTCACTTTTAGATTTAACTTTAAATTTTGCAGTAGGCAAGAAAATCTCTCCTTTCGTATTTATTATATAATCCTTCTCTAAATAGTATTTGCAACTTTGTGATATATATATAATCACAAATCAATCTTTAAAAACAAAAATAGCCAATCTAATTTAAAAAATCCATATCTGGTGGATTAAACGATGGTAAAGGCTTGTTTTTGAATACAGAATATATATTATCAGGTTTAATATCCACACCTTCCCTAGGAGCAGGAGAATATCCGAAGGCTTGAACTAAAAGTTCTACTGTACCCACCACCTTTACAATAAGAAATACCCCAATACCTAATACAAGTTTATCCTCCAGAAGTTTACATTGGAGCGTTTCAGATCTAGTCTCTATCCTGATGGAAAATGAAAATTCTTTAGAAGTATATGGTATGAACATCTCTATGTACTTTGAAAATTCTATATAATCACTTATAGTAGTAATTTTTTCAGAATTGGTATTTTTATTTGAAAACATTATCTCAAATGGAACTCTAAATTTGAATCTTACCCTTGAAATATTCTCTTTAGAAGGCACTATAGACAGGCTTTCATCTAATATACATCCCGGCCCATAGATTATTTTAGGTTCATCAAATATTTCCTCACCTTTCGGCAGGTCTATTATCTTTTCAGGCTGACATTCTCTGTAATAACATGCATCGAATACCTTGTCCACTAATATACATTCTGGCTTTATATTGCATCCTTCGAATTCATTTGTGGACTTTTCAAATAAATCTTTTCCCATATCTTTTCCTCCCCATTGACCATATTTTTAATCTTCGTTCTATAAGATTAATATATACATAACAAACAGGAATTGTTACAAATTGAACTTAAAAGGCAATAAAACAGATTTTTATGCATATATATCTAATAAAAGATTTTTGTATATAGGTGGTGAGATAATGGATATAAAAACTAGCACAGATCATGTAGCAAGGTTAAAAGATGGACAATTGTGGCACTTTTTTGTAGGGATGGATAGCAAACTATATTACCGTATAATAGATAAAAACGGCATCTGTAACAAACAAATAGAATTGGCGCTTAATGTACAAAAGGATTTTTCATTATGTATCGATCAAGATGGATATATAAATATAATATATCATCTAAATACTGGAGAAGTCATATATATGAAGCACAATGGTACCGCATGGGCCAAACAAATATTAACTAGATATAACCCTTTAAGATACGCTTTTAGCTTCCCAAACATCTTTATAGTAGGGAAATATATACATATACTATTTACCATGGGTGCTGCATTTAACGTAGGCCATTGGACCCTATATCATTATTTTTGGAATGGTCAAAAATGGATAAGCTATAAGATAACAAAATTTATTGCCGGTAAATATTTAAGCCCATTTCATGTAGATGCATGCAATAATGATTTATACGTAATATATAAGGCGCTATCATTGGATAGATATCAGATATTTTGTATACAATTTAACGGTGAAAAGCAAAAATGGGGACATCCTGAAAATATAAGTAATAGCATAACAGATTGTAATATGCCTTCTATGCTCATAAAATACAATAAATTGCATGTAGTATGGACCGTAGTACAAAACGGCAATCTAGTGGTAAAATATAAAAAAAGTGATCTTCCCCTTTCCAATAATAGGTGGAGTGAAGAAATAATAATATCAGGTTCACTTGCTAACTGTTCTCAACCTCAATTATTATGGGCAGATGATGCGATTGTTTGTATATGGCAGCAAAATGAAATGATTATGCAGTCTACATCAGAAGATGGCGATAGCTGGGGATGGCCTGCTGAAGTTGAGTGGCAAAGCAATAATAGTTTTAAGATCATAAAATATTGTACTTGCTATAAAAAGGATGATGTCTTTAAAGTTAATAGAATTTTTGCTAATCTTTACACCGAAATACCATTCCCTATAATAGGAAAGTACATAAATATTCATATAATTCAACCGGCTGTTCCTATTGCGAAGAAGCCACCAACAATACATCAATCTTGCGATCGTTACGAAGAAGATAAATCATCACAAGATAATGTCATTAACTTTAAAGATAAATCCCAGAAACATGTCAGCCCTGAAGATAAACAGGATATTACACAAAATTTTAATTACATCGAACAAAGACTGACATTCTGGATGGATAAGGCTAAGAAAAATTATGAGCAAAGTCAGAGTATAATGGGTGAGTTTGAATATATAAGAAACCAATTTTTAGAAAACCAAAAACAGTGGGATATGCTTATAGACGATTTCCAAAATATAAAGCAGGAGGTTGACCTACTAAGTGAAAAAAATTTTTTTAAAAGACTTTTTTCACATTTGATTAAAAAGTAGACTCATGATGTATACGCTTTATATTCGTGATGCTACCCATTCTCTCTATATGATAAAATCCTATTATAGGTAAATTAAATCTTTTATATATTTCTATAGCTCGCGGTGTTACATATGGTTCGAATCTCGCCGATAGGCCACAGCCCAACGCGATTTCCTTTGGAGTAGATATTATCCTGGCGGCGCATCCTTCTTGATTTAGTATTTGACAAAATTTAAGTGCATGGCTCCTTGATCTAAAAGCAACTATATCAAAAGTTTCATTATATGGCATCTAAAACACTCCCTTAACAATATTCATTTAATATATAGTATTTTATATTATGGCATTTTGTTACCCTTGTACGTTGACATTTTAGCCATAAAAAAAGGCCATCAAAAAGATGGTCTTTTTTAGAAAACACTATTTTATATCAAAGGATTTAATTAATTTATCTCCAATTTCTTCAAAGAAATCTGTATGTATATTATTTACCAGCTCTATTCGTCCTTCATCACTTAATTCTGCTACATCCGGCAGTATAGGAAGCCCACCTAAGAAAGGTATGCCCATATTATTAGCAGTTTGAGGAGCAGTACTTTTACCAAATAGGGATATCTCCTCTCCACATTTGGGGCATTTTATATAACTCATGTTTTCCACTATTCCAAGTATGGGCACATTCATATCCTGGGCCATATGTATTGCCTTTTTTACTATCATATCTACTAACTGTTGAGGAGATGATACTACAATTATACCATCTAATGGTAGTGATTGCATAACTGTAAGGGGTACATCACCTGTTCCAGGCGGGAGATCAACTAACATAAAGTCCACATCCCCCCACATAACATCTTCATAAAATTGCTTTATCACACCTGCTATAATAGGACCCCTCCATATAACTGGCTGATCCTCTGCATCTAATAATAAATTTGTAGACATTACCTTTATACCTGTCGCTGTTTCAGATGGTAATATGGCCGTTTCCGTACCTCTAGCCTTATCTCTTAAGCCAAATAACTTAGGAATACTAGGCCCTGTTACATCTGCATCCAGTATAGCTACCTTATACCCCTTCTGTCTAAGGAAAACTGCAGTAAGGGCAGTTACAGACGATTTTCCCACGCCTCCCTTACCACTCATAATAGCTATTACATTTTTTATATTGCCATATTTGTTAGATAACTTTTCAAAACCCTGTGTCATATTAAACTCCTTCCTCTTGTAAGAACTTTTCTTTGTTATTTATTATTTTCCCTCATTTTTAAATCTTTATCAAGTCTTTCATAGTTTTATCTACAGGCAGCTCTTTTTCCTTTTTTAGCTCTATTACTCTCCAGAAAATTAATATGGCCAATAATGCACCCATATTATTTTCTATAAGATCAGTCATGGTATCAAATAAACTACCTTCCTGAGCCAATCTGTAACCTGGTGTACCACCAAATATCTGATCCGCAGTAAACTCTATTATCTCCCATATTACACCTAACGAATTTACAAGATTAAAAGATGCTATTGAGACCTTTGTTTTAAAAGCTCTAGGTGTATAATTTGAAAAATGTTTTTCTAATCCATAAAATGTAGATAAGCCTAAAAAAGCCAATAAAATACCACCTGTAACATGAAGTATACTATCATAAAGGGGAAATTTATCATAGAAGTGAAAAAACTTCCCAAAAATTGCATGAAGCGTAACTTGAAACACGGTTAAAAATCTGAGTTCCTCCAATACTACAATATTAAAAAATCTTTCTATCAATTGATTGAGGAGAGTATACAAAAGCAGCACATCCCAAATATGCCATAAAATCAATATAATTAAAAAACATTATACTGCCTATTAAAGGAAACAATGCTACAAATGCAGCAAAAAATCTATTAAACTTCTGAAACTTTACCTTTTTATCATAATTATTCAGGAAAATCAGCGACATATCCCACCACAAACCTTTCTTATATATCTTTATTCAGCATTTTAATAATAATTACCTAAATCCATTCTTTTTTTGTATAAACATACGAGAAATGCTTGCATTTGATAATGGTCTGCTGAATAAATAACCTTGTATTCTATCGCATTTCTGGGCAACCAGATATTCATACTGATCCATTGTTTCTACGCCTTCTGCAGTTACTTCCAATCCAAGGGCATGGGACATGTTTATTATAAATTTTACTATGGCCATTTGGTCATAATCTTTTATATTATCTATAAAGCTCTTGTCAATCTTTAAATTTTGCACTGGTAATTTATTGAGATATCCTAAAGAAGAATATCCTGTACCAAAATCATCTATGGAAATAGTAATGCCATAATCTTTTAGCTTGTATAATTTTTCAATCGTATCATCCAAAGAATTTATCAATATACTTTCCGTTACTTCCAATTCCAGATATTCCGGCTCAAGACCAGTCTCATCTAAAATCCCCATAACCATATCAACAAAGTTTGGTAATCTAATCTGCATGGGAGATATATTAATTGACACCCTGCATGTTGTACGCCCTTCATCATGCCATTCTTTAAGCTGCTTACATGCACTACGCATGACCCATTCTCCTATGGGGATTATTAGCCTCGTTTCTTCTGCAATTGGAATAAATTCTGATGGAGATATAAGTCCCCTTTTAGGATGAAACCATCTAAGCAATGCCTCTAAGCATACTATCTTACCCATATTTACATCCACCAGAGGTTGATAATAAAGCATAAAATCCATATTATTTACTGCCCTACGCAAACTACGCTCTATGTAGGCCCTATTAAGTCGAACTTGGTGCATAGAATGTTCAAAAAAGGTGTAGTTATTTTTCCCCGATTGCTTGGCCATCTCCATGGCAACCTTTGAATTGCTTATGAGCACATGTGGGCTTATACCATCATCGGGGTATATGGAGATTCCTATGCTTACGGTTATATAAAAACTATAGCCTTCTATTTGCCATGGCTCGTTAAATGCAGTCAATATCGTTTTAGCAAACTCTGATACATCTTCGACTTTAGCTATATTGTTTTGATATATTAAAAAAGTATCATCACCAAGCCTAAATAAAGAAGAATTATCAAATAGACAGACCTTTAATCTGTTTGAAGCTTCTAATAATATCCTATCCCCATATTCATAGCCTATAACTTCATTTATAGAGCCAAAATTATCAATATCAATGATCAAAACAGCACTCTTTTGGGATACTGCAGAATTTTGCGATATTTTGTTGCTGAATTTTTCACTAAAATACTTGCCATTTGGCAAATCGGTCAAAGAATCATAATAAAAACTCCTGCCCCTATTCATTTGCCCTCCTTCAACTAGCACATTCAATGCTATAAATATTGAATAAACTCACTGCTACTATTTTATTCTAGCACTTTCTACATATTTTTCAATAGCATATTGTATTAATATCCCTTAGTTTCCATTACATCTACAAAGCGTTGAACTAATATTGGATCAAATTTTATCCCTGATTCTTTTTTTATATTTTCAAGCGCTTTTTCCTTGGTCAATGGCAATTCACTACCAAATGGATTCATTAGAGTATCATATTCCTCTATAATAGATAATATTCTACATTCTATAGGTATATCATAGCCCTTTAACCCTGAAGGATATCCCGTACCATCCCATTTTTCATGATGATGGAGGACTAACCTAGCCATATTGGTCAACTGGCTGTTTCGCAAAATTATATTATGCCCTATCTGACTGTGATTTTTTAAAATTTCATATTTTTCTTCTATAAGCGGACTGATATCTATAAATTCCTCTGCTGGTATGGCAGCCTTACCTACATCATGTATTTTTGAAAGCATTATCAAATTATCTCTTAGCTCTTCTGGTAGATCAAGCTCATCTGCCATCATGTTCACCAGCATTAGTAATCTGTTTATCCTTGCCTCATCCATGATTTGCTTCTTTTTTAAAATATATTCTATCATAGGCACTATTCTATCCTCACAAATGGATAAATTGCCCAACTTATCTTTATACATATCACTGTCTGCCAGCTGATATATATCATATATGGTTTCATCATTGATATTCTGAATAGCTGCCACCCCTATGGATATACTTATTGGAATGCTATTATTTTCACATTTAGCATTATACTCATCTATCATAGATAACAATACAGCTTTTTTCGAAGCCGCCACTTCATAGCTCGTATCGGGAAGAATTATACAAAATTCATCCCCACCTATTCTGGCTACTACATCTGTTTTTCTAAACACACTTGATATTATATCTGCAGCTTTTTTTAAAGCAACATCACCTGCTTCATGACCGCATGTATCATTTATTATCTTCAACCCATCCAAGTCTATAGATATTATACTAAGGGGACTAAATCTCTTTAAATCTTTGTTTATTCTTGCCATTTGCTCGTCAAAATAAGCCCTATTGTATAGGCCCGTTAAGCTGTCATGAAATACAAAATAGCGCATATTTTTCTCTGCCTTTTTTTGCTCAGTTATATCATCTGCTGTAATCACCCAGCCAATATAATCATCTGTTTCATTAACTATATTAGGATATATATTTATTAAAATATCTTTATGCTGGCCATCTTTTGTGACTATTTGTATATCAAAAGCAGGTTTTTTTATTTTTTTATCAATGGAAAAGTATTGCTTAAAAATCTCTCTCTTATTGGTATCAATAATTTTATAGAGTTTCTTACCTAGCATATCATTCTTAGGCATATCAAACATATGGGCAAATGCTAAATTGCAGTATATAATAGCATATTGCTCATCTATTATGCCAATACCCTGCTGTAAATTTTCAACCAGTTTTGAAAATTTAATATTATCCATATTTAACATAGCAGCCACTCTTTCTTATAAAAACATTTAATATATTCTTCTAGTACTTAAGTCCTATATGGATATTCTATCATTATTTATAAACATTTCAAGCTTTTATTGGCAATTTAGAATAATTATTTACATTTTTATGTTAGAAAAAGGGTCTGGTGTCAATACCAGACCCTTTTTCTAACATAATTTTAAACTTTCAATGATTAATACAGCTATAATTGTCTTGCCATCCAAAATTTGGCCATTCTTAGCCATACTTAAGACATCTCCAAATTTTACTCTCCTAAAGGTTAGAATTTCATTTTTATCAAGGTGCTGCTTTGACACCTTCTCTATGTCAGTAGCAAGATATAAAAATATCTTTTCATCATGCCCCCCAGGAGAGCTAAAAAAGCTTCCAAGCTCCCGCCAACTTTTAGCCTCATATCCAGTCTCTTCCCATAATTCACGCTTTGCAGCATCTGAAGGCTGCTCTCCAGGGTCAACAAGTCCTGCAGGCAACTCCAAAAGCTTTTGTCCTATTGGGTACCTGTACTGCTCAACCATAAGAATATATCCTTCATCATCGATTGCAGCTATAGCAGCTGCCGGATGATGTTTTACCGCATCCCTATAGGTAGTACGACCATTTTCTAATAGCACCTTGTCATGATATACATCGAAGATTGGTCCTTTATATACCTTTTCTTTTGATATAATCTTCAATTTCTATTTTTCACCCTTTTCAGTTGATTCCTTATTGAGCTTAAGTGTCTCTGCAATAGCTGCCAAGCTACCTAAAGATGTCAATGTTTCATTCGGTATTATGAGCTTGCTTGAAGGACTATCTGCCATCTTAGATAAGGCATCTACCTGCTTTAATGCTATTACTACTTCATTTGTGCCAGACTCTATAATAGACTTATTTACCCTTGATATGGCCTGAGCTTCTGCATCTGCTATAGCCCTAATAGCATCTGCCTTACCTTGTGCTTCTAGAAGCTGTGCCTCCCTTGCACCTTCTGCACGTCTTATATTGGCTTCCTTTTCGGCTTCCGCAGAAAGGATCTCAGCTTCCTTCTTACCCTCTGCCATAGCTATAGCACTTTGCTTTTGTCCCTCTGCCTGAAGTATAGCTGCCCTTTTATCCCGCTCTGCCTTCATCTGTTTTTCCATTGCCTGTTGAATTTCTGCAGGAGGTACTATATTTTTTATCTCTATGGACATGATTTTTATTCCATAGGAGTCAGTTATATTGTCTACTATAGTCAAAAGTTCCCTGTTTATCTGATCCCTCCCAGATAAAACCTCATCTAAAGTCATCGATCCTACAATATTTCTTACATTGGTGATAGCACTATATATAATACCTGATCTATAGCTCTCTATATTATACACTGCATCCCTTGCATTCATTACCTTATAGAATATAACATTATCTATGCTGATTTTTACATTGTCTTTGGTAATAACCGATTGTGGCTCAATATCAAGTATCTGCTGTTTAGTTGATATTCTAGCCCTTACAAAATCCACATATGGTAAAACCATGTGCCATCCAGGCTCTAATACCTTATAAAACTGTCCAAAACGTTCTACTACGAATACATATCCAGTATTAACTACCTTTATAGATAGTAAAACGGAAATTAGTATAATGGCTAAAAGAATATAAAGAATCATTTACATATCTCCTCCTTGCTCATTTAATTTTTTTATTAGCAATTTACTACCTTCTATGCCTGTAATTATAACTGCATCTCCCGCCTTTAAAGGCTCACCCGTATTCTTAACCGTCCAATATATACTATCTATGGAAATGGTAGCTTCATCCTGTATATCTGTATCAACTATCATCTCCCGCCCTACAAGACGGCTTTCAGCAGACTTAAATTCCGGTATTGAGCTTTTAAATTGTTTTTTTAGAAACGGTATAATTGATGCCAAAGATAAAATAGTTACTATTCCAAATATTACCGATTGCCAAAAAGGAGGAAAACCAAAGAGTGCAGTTATCATGGCAATAATACCACCAAAAGTAAAACATATAAAGAATAAATTGCTAGTGGTCGCATCTATAACTAGTGCGACAATGGATATTATAATCCACCATTTTAGCATACATTCACCCCCCTTATAAAGTTAGGGTATATCACTAAGCCTATTTTATAACATGGACAGAGATATAGTAAACAACTATTTAAATATTCCTTAATTTGTAATTTTAAAATAAACAGCACCATCCCTATGCTCTTCTAACCAGGCATAAGTTTTATACCAATATAATCCATATTACAAAATTCAGTAACTATCCTCTAAATTGGTATACATAGGGTTTATAACAAAGAGCTCATATTAAGAATTAATCATCAATGTATATTTGGATAGGTATATATATCACCCTTGTAATTTTTCATCACTATATCCCTGTCATCTATATCCACTACATACTCTGGATTTATAGGTATCTTTCCTCCTCCACCGGGAGCATCCATTACGAATGTAGGAACAGCATATCCTGATATATAACCCCTTAGACTTCTCATTATATCAACACCTGCCTCGACCGATGTTCTAAAATGCCATATGCCCTGTGATAAATCACACTGGTATAGATAATATGGCCTTACTCGCATCTTTACAAGTTTTAAAAATAGCTCTTTTATAGTTTCCTTGTCATCGTTTACTCCCTTTAAAAGTACCGTTTGATTTCCCAAAGGTATACCGGCATCCACTATTTTTTCACAAGCCTGTATGGAATATTCCGTTATCTCGTTTGGGTGGTTAAAATGTGTATTTATCCAAATAGGTTGGTATTTTTTGAGCATGGCAAGCAGTTCATCCGTTATACGCATTGGCAAAACTACTGGAGTGCGGGTACCTATTCGTATTATCTCCACATGTGGTATATCCCTTAAAATAGATATAATACGTTCTAAAAATTCATCGGAGAGTATAAATGGGTCACCACCTGACAGTAACACATCCCTTATATTCTTATTACTTTTTATATACTCTACTGCCTGTTCAAACGATTCATAGGTTATGTCACAATCCTCCTGACCAACCATCCGTCTGCGCGTACAATGTCTGCAATACATAGAACATTTGTTGGTTAATAGGAAGAGTACTCTATCAGGATATCTATGCACTATATTGGGTACAGGTGATAGACCATCTTCATCAAGTGGATCAGATAGCTCATATGGCAATATGGTAAGTTCCCTGATATCCGGGATACATTGGGCTTTTATAGGACAATTAGGATTGTCCTGGTCAATAAGGCTGGCATAATATGGGGTAATAGCCATACGAAATTTGTTCAGACAGGCATTTATCTCTTCCTCTTCATCAGTTGAAATACTTATCACCTTTTTAAGAGTTTTGGTATCAGTTATTCTGTTCTTTATCTGCCATCTCCAATCATCCCATTGCTCTTTTGTTACATCTGACCATGGTTTAATATCCTTATAATCTCGCATTTCTATAGCCCCCTCATATTATAGCGTTTTAAGGCGCTGTTTAATATGCCCTTTATAAGGGATTTATAATCCATTCCACACATAGAAGCCAACATGGGATAGTCACTATAACCTGGTGTCAATCCTGGAAGTGGATTGATTTCAATAAAGTATATAGTACCATCTTGAGCCAATCGGAAATCTATCCTGGAAAAATCTCTGCACTTTAATGTATTATATATTTTAAGGGCAGCATGGGTCATCTTGTCTGCTATACACCCATTTATTCTGGCAGGACAAATATACTCTATATAATCCTTATAATTACATTTTACATTATAACTGTATATGCCATACCCTGAGCAATCATTTTTATATGATATCTCCATCGGTGAAAATACCTTTACATCCCCACCATTACCTAAAATACCTATCGTAAACTCCCGACCCCTTATAAACTCTTCTATAAGCATTGGCTGATTATATTTTTGTAGATTTTTATTTAAAATACTATTAAGCATATCCATATTGTCAGCAACCGCCACATCTGTTATGCCCTTACTTGAACCCTCCGCATTTGGTTTTATTATCATTGGAAACTTTAACTTGGAATTGACCTTTTGTGATATGTTGGATATCTCTTGATATTTTGGTGTTCTAACCTTTGCCGTAGCTATAATACGCTTACATAATGCCTTATCAAGGGCTACACACAAGGTTGTTTCATCAGAACCTGTAAAAGGTATGTTGAAAAAATTGAGTATTGATGGTACCTGGGCCTCTCGCCCCCTCCCTAATCTACCTTCTGCAATATTAAATACCATATCTAGATTAGTATCCTTAAGCCTATCGAAAAGATAATCATCAGCTTCTAAAAGTTCTACATTACATCCTAGATCCTCAATGGTATTTTTTATTGTTAGAACAGTATCAAGGCTGTCATACTCAGCCTCTTCATCTTCTACATCGGACTGTAGTCCCTTTTTTACGTTATAAGTTATGCCTATGGTATAAAGTGGTATAGGCTCACTTTCCTTTTCCAATTTTATCACTCTCCAATCAAGCTTTTATATTATAGGTTTTATCTAATTATAGCAAACCCATAGATAATTAAAATAGTAAAAAAACGCCGTATTTTATAATATATACAGCGTTTCCCAGTTATTCTTGGTTTAGGACCAAATCTCATTGTTTATTAAATTTTTTTATTATATTAAATACCTAATCAATAATAATCTTTTGTTCTAAAGAAATTTTGTAAAAACATTCCTGATAAAAATCCCCCTACATGCCCCCACCAGGCTACTCCACCTGCTGCACTGCCTAGTATCCAGTTTACAGTACCTGAATATAGTTGGCTTAAAAACCAAAAGAACAAAAATATAACTGCCGGCACCCTTATAAACATTGGGAACACAAAAAACGTAGGAATAAGAGTTACAATCCTGGCATGTGGATATAGAAGAAAATATGCACCCATAACCCCTGCAACTGCACCCGATGCACCTATAGTTGGAACATCTGAAACTGCATTAAATGCAGTATGGGTATATCCTGACGCTATACCACATAATAAATAAAATACCAAAAATTTAAAATGCCCCATGCTATCCTCTACATTATCGCCAAACAGCCACAAAGACCACATATTTCCAAGCAAATGCAACCAACTTCCATGCAAGAACACACTTGTTATAAGGGGCAGATGGTGCTCATGCAGCTTTACAGGGATAAGCCCATATCTATAGATAAACTGGACCATTTCTTGTTGCGGCATCAATGCCTGGTATATGAATATTATCGTATTTAATATTACTATAGTCTTTGTAACTACAGGAGGTTTTTCACTCCGAACCGTATCCCTTAGTGGAATCACCTATTAGTACCTCCGTAAAATCAACTATTTTCTTTAACATATTTAGCAAATTCTTTATCCATTTTACTTATATGATTAATAAACCAATCTACAACTTCTCTATTGAATTGTATCGTAAAATGGAGGGTAGGACCTTCTTCTTCAAACTGTTTTTTTAACTGCTCAACTTTTTCTAAAAAGTTTTTATGCACCCTTGCATGATTTTCGTACAGGGGATAGTTGTATTTTCTTTGATAGGCTTCCTCGTCTTTCAAATGAGTAACAGCATATTCAGATACAAACTCAAGAGTATCCTTTACTTCTTCTTTCCCCTTACCATTAGCGCATGCTTCCAGAAGATCACTGGCATGTTCTATAAGAGCCTTATGCTGCTTATCCAATTCCTCTATACCAATTTCAAGATCTTTTCTCCATACTATAGCCATATCATTACCCCCATTCTTTATATTATGCTAAACATATATTATTTGTCCTGTGTATAATTTTCTTTTACATATTTAGCAAATTCCTTATCCATCTTGCCTATATGATTTATAAGCCAATCGACCACCCGCTTATTAAACTGTACAGTAAACCTAAGGGTTGGTCCCTGCTCATCGAATTCCTGTTTTAGATTTTCCACCTCTTGTAGAAAATCTTCATGCACCTTTGCATGTAAATCATATAAAGGATAATTATATTTTTTTTGATAGGCCTCTTCATCTTTGAAATGGGTAACTACATAACTGGCCAAAAAGTCTAACGTCTCCTTTACCTCTTCCTTGCCCTTACCTTGGGCACATGCCTCAAGAAGTATATTGGCCTGCTCTATAAGAGCTTTGTGCTGATCATCTATGCTCTCTATACCCGTTTCTAAATCCTTCCTCCACATTATAGCCATACTGAAATTCGCCACCTATCTATCTTTTACATTAATATCTAATCATACGTCCATATATGCCTGGTACGGAATCTTCTATCACGGTAGCTCCCGCCACCTTTTGATAAAATGGGATTGCACCACCTGTACCACCTATAATAGCATATGCATATCCCTGTTCATACATTGCATGGAGGCAAGCCAGTAACAGTGCCTTACCTATACCTTTGCCACGTACATTCTCATCTATCCCAGTAGGTCCAAAAAAATCCTTGCATGTTGCATCATAGCATGCAAAACCTATCACTTTTTTGTCCTGCACAGCTATAAAACAAGATATAGGGCTATTTGAAAAAGCCACATCACATTCGCTAGCCCAACCATCACCAAAGGTTTCCCTTACGTATTCCACTACTTTGAATTTATCTGGTGCTAACGCCCTTTTTATGTATATGCCCTGCTCCTCAAGTTTTTTTATATTTTCACTATTGTCGGGCAGGTCATATAGCTTTACTAGCATATCCGACATATAATATCATCCTCCTCACCATCTGCCATATTAGATAGATAAACAATAATATCAAAACAAAACATATTTTTATAACGCTGATATTACTTCTTTTTCCTCAACGGTGAATATTTTGGACAAGTCCAAGATCACCACTAGTTTGTCCTTAAGCTTTGCCATACCACTTATATACTCTTTCTTTATCTTTGTCATATCAGGTGCCTCACCTATTATAGAATCATCTACCCTTAGTACTTCAGTAACCTCATCTACAATAAATGCAGCCTTCACATCTCCTACTTCAGCTATTATAAAACGTGCCCCTTGTTTATAGGCAGCCTCACCAAGGTGAAACCGCTTTTTTAAATCCATAACCGGCACCATAGTGCCCCTGTAGTCAATTACCCCTTCTATAAAATCAGGATTATTTGGCACTTTAGTAGGCTGCTCTGGGAATATAATCTCCTGTACATTGTATATATGGGCAGCATACATCTCCTCGCCAAGTCTAAATACTACAAACTGTTGCTCAGCCAATTATTACACCCCCTTTACGCCATCATTTGAAGATAGGCATTTATAAACATATCCAAATCACCGTCCATGACGGACTGGATATTTCCTACTTCCACTCCTGTTCTGTGATCCTTTACCATACTGTACGGGTGGAACACATACGAACGTATTTGGCTACCCCATTCAATACGCTTTAGTTCACCCTTCATGTCCCTTATCTTTTCTTCTGCTTCCTGCTCCTTTAATGCCAAAAGCCTGGCCTTTAGCACCTTCATTGCCGTTTCTCGATTTTGGATCTGGGAACGCTCATTCTGACACTGTACCACAGTATTGGTCGGTAAATGGGTAATTCTAACAGCAGATTCAGTCTTATTGACATGCTGTCCCCCTGCACCACCAGAGCGATAGGTATCTATCTTTAAATCCTCAGGTCTTATCTCTATATCTATATCGTTGTCAAGCTCAGGCATTACATCTGCCGATGCAAATGAAGTATGGCGCCTTCCTGAAGAATCAAATGGGGATATTCTCACTAGCCTATGAACTCCCTTTTCAGCCTTTAAATAGCCATAGGCATTAGGTCCACTTATCTGAAATGTAACACTTTTTATGCCCGCTTCCTCACCAGGCAAAAGATCCAGGGTTTCTACCTTATACCCCTTATCCTCTCCCCATCTTACATACATTCTATATAGCATGGATGTCCAGTCCATAGCTTCTGTACCACCGGCTCCTGCATGAAGAGAAATAATAGCATTATTCTTATCATATGGACCACTTAATAGAGTTTCCAATTTTAGATGTTCTATTTGGGTACTTAGTTCTTTTATAGTATGTCCAATCTCATCGGCAAGGGACAATTCTCCCTCTTCTTCAGCCAGTTCTATCAGCACATAGGCATCCTCCACACTAGAACTTAATTTTGTATAATTTTCAATTCTGTCCTTTAAATATTTTATTTCTTGGGTTACCTTTTGACTCTTCTCTAAATCATTCCAAAAATCCGGATCACTCATCTGTTTTTCCAGTTCTTCTATGCGTTTCTTTGATCCAGGGATGTCAAAGAGACTCACCAACCTGGGATAATGTTTTAGATAATTCATCGAGTTCAAATTTTGACTCTTCAATTTCTATCATATTATTCACCCTTCCTATGCGTTTTTACCACAACATTTTTTATATTTTTTGCCACTGCCACATGGGCAGGGGTCATTTCGACCTATCTTCTCGCCCTTTACTATGGGGCGTCTTACTGTTTCTTCTTCTCCGCCATGGCTGGCATGCAATGGTTTTGCTACCTGCTCCCGCCTTGGCATCTCTTTTTCTATCTTTAGATGATACAATATGGATATTGTCTCCTCCTGTATACCATGTATCATCTCTTCAAACATTTCATATCCTTCTATTTTATACTCTATTACAGGGTCATGCTGGCCATATGCCCTAAGACCTATGCCTTGACGAAGCTGATCCATGGCATCTATATGATCCATCCACTTCTGATCCACTACCTTTAAGAGGATGACCCGCTCAGCTTCCCTCATATTATCAAAGCCGATTTCCTCTTCTTTTCTGTCATATTCTGCCCTAGCAATCTCCATAACGCGCCCTTTTAAATCTTCCTTTGTAAGATCAAATACCTCCTCTTCCGGTATGATAAGGGCACCTTTAGGCAAGAAAATCCTCTCTAGATGTTCAATAAGCCCCTTTATATTCCATTCCTCAGGATGGGGCACATCTCCGGTATACATATTTAAAATATCTTCCACAAGGGTATCTAGCATATCCATTACGGCATCCTTTATGTTTTCACCCTCTAGCACTCGACGCCTTTGACCATATATTATCTCTCGCTGTATGTTCATCACATCATCATATTGGAGCACATGGCGCCTTATATCAAAGTTTCTGCCTTCCACCCTCTTTTGAGCCTGTTCTATCTGCCCGGATAACAGGCCATATTCTATAGGCTGACCCTCGTCTACTCCCAGTCTTTCAGCTATACCCTTTACCTTGTCAGAGCCAAATAGACGCATAAGATCATCTTCAAGTGAAATGTAGAATTTCGAAGATCCAGGATCTCCCTGTCTTCCAGAACGACCTCTAAGCTGATTATCTATACGCCTACTTTCATGTCTTTCCGTACCTATTATGTGAAGGCCGCCTGCCTCTAATACCTTGTTCCTCTCTTCTTCAGTCTCCATGTGATATTTTTCATACAGGGCTTTATATATATTTCTAGCCTCCAATATATCCTTGTCATCTATCTCTTCCTGACTGGTTACATAGGATATCATCTCCTCTGAATACCCCTGCCTTCGCATCTCTTTTTTAGCCATGAACTCCGGATTGCCTCCAAGGAGTATATCAGTACCACGCCCAGCCATGTTAGTGGCTATTGTAACGGCCTTGTACTTACCAGCCTGTGCTACTATCTCAGCTTCCTTTTCATGATATTTTGCATTTAATACCTCATGTGGTATACCTCGCTTTTTAAGCATATCACTGAGCATTTCAGATGTGTCTATGGATACAGTACCAACTAATATTGGCTGACCTATGGCATGCCTTTGTTCTATCTCGTCTACCACCGCATTAAACTTGGCCCGCCTTGTCATGTATATAACATCGTTATAGTCCCTTCTTATCATTGGACGATTTGTAGGAATAACTACAACATCGAGGCCATAGATGGTCTTAAATTCATCCTCCTCGGTCTTGGCTGTACCAGTCATACCGGATAGCTTGTTATACATACGAAAATAATTCTGAAACGTGATAGTTGCAAGTGTCTTGCTCTCCCGCTCTACCTTCACACCTTCCTTGGCCTCTATAGCCTGATGCAATCCATCACTGTACCTTCTACCCGTCATAAGACGTCCTGTAAACTCATCGACTATTATAACCTGCCCATCCTTTACTACATAGTCCTTATCCCGCTTCATAAGGGCATGGGCCTTAAGTGCTTGATTTATATGATGGGAAATCTCTATATTCTCCGGATCGGCTAGATTCTCTAGATTGAAATATTTCTCTGCCTTATCTACTCCTTCTTCAGTTAAATGTACTGTGTTGGCCTTTTCATCAGATTCATAGTCTTCTTCTTTTTTAAGGCGGGAGATAAATCTATCTACCTGAAAATACAGATCCGTAGATTTATCCCCAGGGCCTGATATAATAAGAGGAGTCCTGGCTTCATCTATTAATATGGAGTCCACTTCATCCACTATGGCAAAGTTTAACTCCCTTTGCACCATTTCTTCCTTATATATCACCATATTATCCCTTAAATAATCAAAACCAAATTCATTATTGGTACCATAGGTAATATCAGCGCCATAGTTTTTTCTACGTTCCTCAGAGCTCATATCATGAGCTATAAGACCCACAGACAGCCCCAAAAATTTATATATTTTTCCCATCCATTCACTATCACGACGTGCTAGATAGTCATTTACCGTAACTATATGGACTCCCTTACCCGTGAGTGCATTTAGATAGGCTGGCAAAGTAGCTACCAAAGTCTTACCTTCACCTGTCTTCATTTCAGCTATACGCCCTTGATGAAGCACTATACCACCTATTAGCTGTACCTTAAAATGTCTCATACCCAATACCCTTGAAGATGCTTCCCGTACTACCGCAAATGCTTCTGGAAGCAGATCATCTAAGGTTTCTCCATTATTAAGACGCTCTTTAAACTCACCTGTCTTTGACTTGAGTTCATTGTCGGTAAGTCCTCTCATATATGATTCTAATCCTTCTATCTGATCAACGGTCTTGCTTAGCCTTTTTATCTCCTTTTCATTAGGATCGCCAAATATTCTTTTTAATGCTCCTAACATATCAACACCTCAATAATATCCTTTTTATACTAATACTTAATTTTAACATCTATTCTAACAATATTCAAGGACAAAAGAAATTCGCTTTAATTCATAGCTTTAAAATAAATAGCGGGATATAAATGGTATGAAATTGAATGACACATGGGAGTGTCCTATTAAGCTAAAAATACATTTAAAAAAGGAGCGATATTCGCTCCTTTTAATATTTTATAGATATTCCGGCTCTATAAGCCCATAATTACCATCTTTTCTCTTATATACTACATTTACTTCATCACTTTCTGCATTTATAAATACAAAAAATGCATGCCCCAAAAGATCCATCTGAAGTATTGCCTCTTCAACATGCATGGGCTTTACGGCAAAACGTTTTGTTTTTACCAATTTTGGCATATCAACTTCCTCAGGTTCAAACGCTTCACTAAACACCGGTTTTTCGTACTTAAAGGCACCTGACCTTATCTTCTTACTCAGTTTAGTTCGGTGCTTATGTATCTGCTTTTCCAGCTTATCTAGCACCTTATCAATTGTTATATACATATCATCAGTGGAATCCTCTGCCCTTATGACTATACCGTTAAATGGAATGGTGACCTCCATTATATGGCGGTTTTTTTCAACTGACATTGTTACATATACTTCGGTATTTTCGTCAAAATAACGCTCTAATTTGCCTACCTTTTTATATACCTGATCTCTAAGTGCATCTGTAATTTCAATGTTCTTTCCACTTAATATAATACGCATAGCGGTCAGCTCCTTTCAAAATAAAACCTTATATTATATATATTCGACAAATAAAAAGTAATTCCTTCTAATACATTTATACCCCCAACCTATTTTATTAAACATGCCTTTTAGAAAATAGGCAACAAAAAAGATAAAGCCCATTATGACTTTATCTTAGAAAATTTCATATTGGAATCTATTTCTTCTATTTTCTCATCGGTACATGAAGATATGGAAACAAGTCTCCATGTATTTTTCTCCATATCCAATTCAAACTCCATATATGCCTTCTTGTTCTTCCATTCATACATGGCATAAATGGCACGTGCATCCTCAGTATCGTACATTTTGCTGCTTAAGGACAGCTTATAATCATCAACATCTGGAAAATTTGAAAGTATGGCTTCATCCATTGGGATAAAACTGCTTGAAACCAAATCTTTACACTTTAATATATCGACTACTTTTGAAATTTCATTATCCCGTTCTTCAATAATAACATCACTACAGCGCTCAACAAATAGTGGTGCCTGATAATCTATAGTAAACCTATATAATGAAATAAAAAAGGCCATAATAATCCCGCATATCAATACCATTGCAATAATTCGCGTATAAAATGCTTTTTTATCATTCTCTTTAGCTGATTTATTTATCCTTTTTACATATGCCGTTATAATAGGCATCAAGGAAAGTATTATAAACACAGCAAATACAATTTTAGCTCCTTGCAAAGATATCCTCCTCTCACAGTACCTTGCTTAAAAAGGCTTTGGTACGCGTCTTTTGAGGGTTTTTAAATATATCCTCGGGGGTACCCTCTTCATATATAATGCCTTCATCCATAAATAATATCCTATCGGCTACCTCCCGGGCAAATCCCATCTCATGGGTAACAACCACCATTGTCATACCTTCCTGTGCCAAATCCTTCATAACATTTAGAACTTCACCAACCATCTCAGGGTCAAGTGCTGAAGTAGGCTCATCAAAGAGCATTATCTCCGGATCCATGGCAAGTGCCCTTGCTATGGCTACTCTCTGCTTTTGTCCTCCAGATAGCCTATTTGGATATACATCCTCCTTATCTGGCATCCCTACCTTCCTTAGAAGCTCTACAGCCTTTCCTTTGGCCTGCTCTTCTGATAAACCCTTTAATTTAATAGGCGCCATAGTAATATTTTGCATAACCGTCTTATGGGGAAATAGATTAAATTGCTGAAAAACCATCCCCATCTTTTGTCTCATCTTATTTACATCTTTTCTGCGCTCCACAAGGGATACTCCATCTACATATATCTCACCCTTTGTAGGCTCTTCAAGGAGGTTTAAACATCTCAAAAAGGTGCTCTTTCCAGAACCACTAGGCCCTATTATGCATACAACCTCACCCTTTTTTATTTCGTTGTTGACACCCTTTAGGACCTCAAGTTCACCAAAATATTTATGAAGATTCACTACTTTAATCACTCTGTCTGAGCCTCCTTTCCAGATGCCCTAGCAATCCTGTCAAAATAGAGGTAATAAATAGATATATAAGAGCTACCAATATAAATGGTGTATATGCATCAAATGTTCGACTGCGCACTATGCTCCCTACCCTCGTCAGATCGTCAAGGGCTATATAACCTGCTATTGCAGTTTCCTTAAGCAGGGATATAAACTCATTTCCAAGGGCAGGTAATATATTTTTCACAGCTTGCGGAATTACTATATAGCTCATAGATTGACCATATGAGAATCCCAGTGAACGGGCTGCCTCCATCTGTCCCTTGTCTACCGCCTGTATACCAGCCCTTATAAGCTCAGCTACATATGCACCGCTATTTATACCAAATGCCACAGACGCCACCATTTGTTTAGGCAGCGAACTACCCCCAAGTATGGCATAATATATAATGACCAACTGTACTACTGCAGGTGTACCCCTTATTATGCTCACATAAATATTGGCTATATTATTAAAAATCTTTATCTTACTCATCTTTGCCAATGCCACTAATAATCCTATAATAACTCCCAGTATAGCAGCATATAGAGTAAGTTTGAGGGACACTAAAAGTCCCTCCCAGAATAGAATATACATATTGTCCTGTATTAAGTTAGAATATATGGCATTCGATAATGCCTTGTAAATACCTGTCACAATAATCCTTACCCCGCTCCTGAAACATTATTTTATATAGTATTTGCTTATGATTTCATCCATCTCTCCGCTATCCTGAAGCTCCTTTAGTACCTCATCTATAGCTTGCAAAAGTTCGCTATCTCCCTTACGTACAGCTATAGCATATTCCTCCTGATCTCCCGCCTTTTCATCGAGTATCTTTACCTCAGAATTTTGTGCTATTAACATCTGTGCAGGCAAATCATCTATAACCACTGCATCCAAATTACCATTCTTTAAATCCAGTATGGCCTCAAGCCCTGTATTATAACGCTTAACATCTGCATCTTCCGTATTTGAAGCTACCTCAGTATCTCCGGTAGTACCGGTCTGAACGCCTATCCTTTTCCCTACTAGATCATCAGTTCCCTTTATATCTTCATTTTCATTTTGTACTATTATGGATTGAACTGCCTCAAAATATGTTTTAGTAAAATCCATGGTCTTTTCTCGCCTTGAATCTCTTGTAAATCCGGCTGCAATAAAATCTACCTTACCAGACTCCAATGCTGCTGGCAGTGCTTCAAATTCCATATCTTCAACAATCAGTTCAACACCCAGTTTATCCGCTATCTTCTGTGCAACATCGGCATCTATACCCACAACATCTGTGCCTTCCTTAAGCTCAAAAGGTGGAAAATTGGCGCTGGTCCCCCATACTATCTTCTTCCCTTCATCTATACGCTTCATAGTATCGATCTTTTTGCCACATGCTGTAGTCGATATAATAAGTATAGAAATAAGTGCAATTGTCAAAATACCTTTAATCTTTTTATTCATGTATAATCTCCTCCAATATCGAAACTGTTTTCTAATTGCTTTTATATAATTATACATGAATAATTACAAAAAATCAATGCATATTTATAAATTTTATTATTTTTTATATCATCTATAAAAGGACAATATAAAACCCTGGAGCAATTTCCAGGGTTTTTTTGCTTATCTGTGATTCTTCAAACACTCTGAGCAATAGATGGGCCTATCATTTTTAGGTTCAAAAGGCACCTGAGTATGTGCACCACAATCGGCACATATAGCATCGTGCATTTCCCTTCTAGCGCCACCATTGTGTCTGCCATTTGCTTTTCTAGCATCACGGCATTCCTTGCATCGAGCTGGCTCGTTTTGGAAACCTTTCTCTGCGTAAAATTCCTGTTCACCAGCACTAAAAATAAACTCCTTGCCACACTCTTTGCATACTAAGGTCTTGTCTTCGTACATGGATATAATCCCCTCACTTTGAAATAATTTTGTTCCATTTTAGGACCATTCCGACTAAAAAGTATCTTTAATGGTACGCACTGCACTATAGCATGGCAGCTACTGAAGGTTTTAAGTGGTACCCCAAGATAAACTAAGAGGATTATATTATGTACCACCAGGCTCTCCATCCTGCACAGCCATAGGTCGGACTTACCCTTTAAGCCCTACCATGACCATCTGGGTCTTTTATAGGGTATAGAACAATTCAATCATATTATATCCTTGTTTTTTCTAAAAATCAATAGAAATTCTAGCAAATTTACATATTTATTGTTTTTGGTCAATGAATATACCATCCTGTATTGGAGCATTAGGTTTATATGCATTATAAGTCTTTTGTCCATTATTTATCTTACGCATTTTCCCTTTATGCTTTTCAATAAATACGTTTAAGCACTCTTTGTTTTCCTGATCCTTAGCATATACCCCCGTTATAATCTCCCTTATATCTAAAAGTACCTTATAAACTTCCTTGTATTCATCAGATTTTTCTCTATATTCGTCTAAATCGCCTAAGCAGGTTGAAAACCTATCATCCAATTTATCTATGTGAGCAATATGCTGCTGCCTCTTCTCTATATATTTAGAAAGACCATCGATATCCCCTGATTTTATTGTCTCTCCCTGCTTTATACTAATTTCTGCTATGGCTTGTAAATGCTTTTTTTTATCCTCTAGATATCGTAAAAGATCATCTACATCATTACACATTTCCTCTATACCTTTGCTTTCGTGTAATTTTTATAGCCTGTCCCCAAGTATCCCTAAGTTCTGTCATAAGTTCAAGCACTTCTTTAAGTACGTTCTCATCTTTTTTTATATTTGCATCAATAAGGGATGTAACTATAAAATCGTATATGGCCATGAGATCCTTCGATATGTCATATTGCATATCAAGGCTCCCCATAAGTTCTGAAACTATATCCTGTGCCTTTAGTATTGCAGTATTTGCACATTGCATATCTTGTTTTTGTATAGCCACTATAGCTTGCTTTGTAAATTTTATGCATCCATTGTATAACATAAGGGTTAATTCTTCAGGAGTAGCTGTAAGCACACTCTGCTGCTGATATTCCTTATATGGGTTATTTATTGCCATGTATATCCCCCTCTATCTATATATCGTTCTACATCAGTTATTGTCCTAAACCTAGCTGCTGCATTAGCCACATACTCTGGCTGCTCATATTTTGCAATGCCTTTTCCATGGCAGTAAACTGCCTCCAATACTGCTCTTCCTTGCGGTATAGTAGTTCATTTAAGCTTTCTATACGCTTGTCTATATCCTTTATCTTATCACCAAGTATATTATTTATATCCGTCAAATCACCTTGTATACCGGCCTTTTCCAATAATATACCTTTTTTATTGTTCTTATCCCTGCGCGTTCTAATATTATCCTGTATAATGTCAGAAAAACGATGCATAATCCCCACATTATTATAACGTACCTTACGCTCTTCTGCATTTAAATCTGGCGAATAGGATTCTTTATATTGCTGGCAAAAAAGTTTTTCTACCTCTTCACCCCTATTAGCAAGGGCATCCTTTAACTTTTCTTCATTTACATATAGTTTACCATTCTCATACCATTGACCGGTGGTTATACCTATATCTGATAGGGATATATTAACCCCTTCTATCTTTTCAATTAGCGCCCGCCTCATAGACTGGGTGATGTTCTGTACTATGGGATCACTCCTTAGGACTCCACTTTTACTCTTTTCTTCCCAAAGCTTTATATCACTTTCCTCCATAGATTTCTTCTGCTCATCAGTAAGGGGTTTATAATCACGATACCGCTTTTCAACAAGCTTATTATTTAGCTTGTCTATCATCCCGTTATATTTTTCTACAAAATTCTTTATATTGTTAAATGCACTATCCACATCCCTAGATACATCTATATCTATCTCTTTACCAACTGTATTAGCCATTAAATTAAAGGTAATACCATCCCGAGTAAAGGTATTTGTAGGGGACGTCATGGTATATGACTGCCCATCTATCTTAAGCTGTACCGTAGCATCACGTGTTGCATCAGCCTCTAAATTAACATTAAGTCCAAATGTACTTAAAAAATTACTCCCGCCATCTGCATCCTGGGCATTAAGAGACGCAGATGCCCCCGTCTTCTTGGTTTGGAGTGTAAGCTTGCCCGTTATACTGCTATACGCAAGGTTAACTCCCGCCTTTTCATTCGCATTTATTTCATTCATAACCTTTTGAAGGGTGTCATCCTCTGAAAAACTAAATGCTTCTCCATTTATATTAAAAACAATCTTTCCTTTGTCAGCACCATCAATATTTCCACTAATCCCAAGTCCTTTTAAAGATTTCTTGGTATCAAAACTGCTTCCCACTTCAGATTCTGCCTTGGCTGGTTCAGCCATTTTTATGCTGGTTATGGTATACCTCCCTGGCGCTGCATCAGCATTTGCACTGGCAGTTATATACCGTTCTTCTGTAGATGTTACCTTATAGCATCTATATGTATTCGGAGATAACATATTGCTTTGAGGCTTTGCCACATCAAAAAACTCATCCTTTAGACCTCTTAGCATATTGGTAACATCTCGGTATGCATCCCGCTGCCACTCTACCCATTTTTTATCCTGTTTTAAACTGTCAACTTTCGTACGCTCAACACTCATAAGCTCATTTATCATATTTTCCGTATCAAGGCCACTAGCCAGTCCGCTTACCCGCATGCGGTTTACATTATAAATACTCATCTTTTAACCTCCCTATACCCGCTCATCCACTATGATACCAGCCATTTCCCATAATTTAGCTATCATGTCCAATATCTTTTCGGGCGGTATCTCGCGTATAATTTCATTGGTCTGTGTATTTATTACCTTAACCATTATAGATTTAGTCTTTTCATGAATCGAAAACTCAAAACGTCTGTCATAGTCTTCAACCGCTTTGTTAGCTTCCTCCACAGCCTTCTGCAGTACATCCTCGTCCAATAATGGCTTTTTTTCCCCTTGCATTGGCTTTTCATCTATTTGTTTAATCCCTTTATCTGAACCATTATTATGTCCCGCTATCTCTACAGTTCGGACCACCCTAGGAGTTACCGGCCTAGTGCATGATATTTCATCTATACGCATGTGTACCATCCCCTCTTTCAATCTTCCTTTCAATATATTTATCGGAATGATACACAATAATCTTTAGGGTATTTTTTTAATATATAGAAATATTCGACCATTTACCCCTTTTGAATCTTATGACTAAAAATATAGCTTCTATAATATACTGTATAGCAGTAACATACCAAAGGGCGGTGATGGGTGCCTTTATTATATATACTATCACATATGTAACGGGTAGTCTGTATATCCATGTACTCAAGATAGCCGTTAACATGGGTCCCTTTGTATCTCCCGCTCCCCTTAATGCACCACCTAGCACCATGGAAAATCCCATGGGAATCTGTTCAAGGGCGGCTATACGTATGCATTTACCTGCTAAATCTACTATATCCATCTCATCTGTAAATAATCTGGCCAATTGTCTCGGAAAAAAGAAAAATATGATTGCAGTAGCTCCCATAACGGCAGCTGCCAAATATGAGGACATCCAGCCATTTTTCTCTGCCTCTTTAAGCTTCCCTGCCCCCAAATATTGACCTACCATAGTAGTTGCAGCTACTGCAAATCCTGAATTAGGCATAAAGGATAGGGATTCTGCAGTGGTAGCTATTTGATTTGAGGCAAAGGATAATGTTCCAAGCTGCATTATCATAAAGGCATATATAAGCCTACCACCACTGCTCAAAAGCTCATGGGTTTGTGCAGGTAGACTGAGGTGCCAAATTTGATCAAAATCCTTTTTGTCCCACGTTTTTAAATATGCCATCTCGTATTTAATTTTCCCATCTCTCTTGAATAAAACCCATATAACATAACAAAATCCTATTATCTGCCCGATAGCTGTGGCAATAGCCGCACCGTCTACTTCGAGCCTAGGGAAACCCCATTTTCCAAATATCAATACATAGTCCCCTATGAGGTTTATAACATTTGTTATTATTGCCCCTATCATGGGCGTCTTTGTATCCCCAGATGCCCTCAATATAGCACTTGTTACCATACCTGGCACCATAAAAAGACCTGATACTGCTATCAGGCGCAAATATCTAGTGCCTAGATCTATAACCTTACTCTCCGCCTTTGCAAGTATAAAAAATTTATCAAATATAAAGATGCTAAAGATTGTCAAAACCATCCCCAGCACAATGGATATTTGAAAAGCATGGGCAGCTGACTGTTTGCCCCGCTCATAATTTTCCGCTCCTATATGCCTGGCAACTATGGCCGCTGCTCCAACGCCTAAAGCTGCAAATACATTTACAAATGAAAAAAATATCTGCCCTCCCAATCCAACTGCACTAAGTGCCTGGGCATCCAATCTGCCCACCATGGCAGTATCGGCTATCCAAACAACCATACCCAGTATCATCTCTAATATAACCGGTGCCGCTAAACGCAATATTTCCCTCATATTTTGCCTCCCTTTAATCCTTTTACGATCTATTAGTCCGTTTATTATAACAAAAAAAATAGTAGCCCCCATGAAGCTAAATAGCTTCATAGAGACTGCTTATGTCTTCTTTTTGAACTTATATGAACATTTAGTACATGTGACCATTAATGTACCTTTGTGTCTGGGTATACGCAATTTTTGTGAACAATTAGGGCATTTTACTACCTTAAATCGCTTTTTTTGCTCCCATTTCCATCTGAGTTTGCCAAAGGCATTATATGATTTGGGTCTGTTTACCTTTGTCTTGCTTTTATTACCCAGATTTTTAAACCATCTAACTACATTATCTAGCCAATAATTAAGTTTACGACCAATATTTTCGAATATAATCTCCTCTCGCCGTCTCCTATTTTTATTATGGGAAGTAGCACGCCATATGGCGTAACCCAAAATTCCCAATGCCATTAGCAATCCAATAGTATTTCTTGAAAAGAAAAAAGGTAGACTTAAAACGGCCATAAATTTGGAGAGATTATCCCAACCATATGTATCCGTTTTGTTTTTCATCTATATCCCTGCTTTTTATTATACGTCTATTTTTTTCAATATGGTTATTCTTCTTCCTCTTTATCCAAGACTTCTCCTTCTAGCACTTCGTCATTTTCCTGTACCTCTTCCTCTACAACAGGCATCTCCTGTTTTTGGCCACATTCTGGACAAAATTGTATATTGACATCCAGTTCTTTCCCACACTGTGGACATTTCTTTATCTTCTTAAGATTCATAAGTTTTTTCTCAAGTTCCTCAATAGTTGCATTTAAATCATCTATATTCTGACATAGATCAATTATATCGTATGATACTGTACCTAAATCCTTGTATTGCTCATACATCTTTTTACCTATTTCATTGTATAGGCTTTGTATTTCCTGATCTTTATCGTAGATATCCTTTTTTATCTTGCCATATTCCATGGATTCCCCTGCTTTTTTCGTAACGCTTTTTGCCCCTTCTTCCACAGACTTTGCTATTTTTGAAAATCCGTCCCATATAGGCATATACATACCTCCTTTTTACCAGCATTTTATATATTGTAATTCACATTATATCATGGTTTATTCCTGTTTTCTACTACTTTTTGCACATTCATTTGTCATCATCACCCTTGAATATGATAAACTTATTGACCAAAAAACTTATCGTACCTGTAGTCATAGATGCAATAAGATTGACAATATTTGCCCACATCCTTGGAGACAGTCTACTAGGTAATATCATAGTCAAAGTAGATAATATCCATCCATTCCCTAAAGCTGCTAAAAATAATATCGAGGCATATGCAGGATAGGTAGTCTTTTTATTACCTTTATAATCAAAGGTTAACTTTTTGTTCATAAAATATCCGTTTATCGAATATGCCATAAACGATATAATCTTGAACAGAAAAAACATCTTCCCTTGATATATATGGGTTAAAGACATAAGTAAATTTAAAATACATATATCTATTATAAAATTGACACTTCCCACTGCACCATAAGCGGCATATTGAAAAATCCAGTGGGATTTGATTCTTTCCTTTATGCGCATATCCATCCCCATCTTTAGCACTTTATTTTTATAGAAATATTATTCTATTATAAGGTCTGTAAACTTAAAATTCACCGTATCTACAAGCCCTCTATTTGTTAGTCTGAGTTCTGGCAATACGGCAAGGGACAAAAGGGCCATGGTCATAAATGGAGATACTAAATCACATCCTAGTTGTCTCCATGCTTCTCCCAATGCATCAACATTTTTAGCTATATCCTCCGCAGGCAGTTCACTCATAAGACCTGCTATAGGCAATGGCAACAGTCCTGTAACTTCTCCATTTCGTACAGCTACCATCCCCCCTCCTGTCTTAATCAATGTATTAGCAGCTAGCGCCATGTCATCATCATTTACACCTATTACAAGGAGGTTATGGGCATCATGGGCAACAGTTGATGCTATAGCACCTTCCTTTATATGAAATCCCTTTACCAAACCCTTTCCCATAGTGCCTGTGGCCTTATGTCTCTCTATGACTGCAGCTTTTATTATATCCTGTTTTAGATCTATACCAAGCACCTCATCTAATACGGGCATCATACATTCCCTTGCATAGTTATTGACCTTCGCTTCTACGATTTCCATCACCCTGGCCTTTACCCTACCATTTGGTCTATTCTCTACATTAATGACAAAATCTTTAGGTGTAAGTTTTCTTCCTACTTTCATGGTATCCTTTGAATACTTAGGATATACACCATTTGGAATTTCTACTATTGTTTTTCCACCTTTAGCGACTATTTCTCCATTTATTAGTACCATCTCCACCTTTACCTGGGTAAGATCGCTTATAAATACTATATCAGCACATTTACCAGGAGATATGCTGCCAAGATCCCTGTCCATCTGAAAACACTGGGCAACATTTATGGTCGCCATCTGTATAGCAGTTATGGGATTTACACCCTCTTCTATAGCACGCTTTACTATATAGTCCATATGTCCCTTTGAGATAAGGGTACTTGGATGTGTATCATCGCTAACCAAGGTAGCATATCTAGTATCTATATTGTTTTCCGTTATGCTCTTTACCGTCTCCTTTACATCATGCCATGCCGAACCCTCTCTCAGCTGTGCATACATCCCAAGACGCATTTTTGCCAGGGCATCCTCTGCCCTTATGGATTCATGACAGCATCGTACCCCGGAAGCTATATAAGCATTTAATCCAGAGCCGGTTTCAGGCATTGAATAATGACCGGTTATTATCTTATCCGCTTCTAGAGTAGCCTTAAGTTCACTATGTACATCATGATCTCCAGATATAACACCTGGAAAATTCATCATTTCCCCTAGTCCGGCTACTCCTTCCCATTCCATGCTGTTTTTTATATCATCGGGACCAATTGAAGCGCCCGCGTCCTCAAAACCCGGTACTGCCGGTACGCATGAAGGAGTCACAGTATATACCTTTAGAGGCACCTCCTTGGCATCGTCCATCATAAGCCTTATCCCGTCCATACCTAGTACATTACCAATCTCATGGGGATCCATATATATAGCAGTAGTTCCATGGGGCATAACCGTTTTTGCATATTCTCTGACAGGCATCATACTGCTTTCGACATGTATATGTCCATCCATAAAACCTGGGGCCATATAAAGACCTTTAGCATCTATTATCTGCGTATTTGATCCTATTGTATGCGTAGCATCTCCTACTAGTGCGATTCTTCCATGGGTAATGGATATGTCCATATTATCCATTATCTCTCCCGTATTAACATTTATTAACCGGCCATTTTTTATCACCACATCGGCCTTTTCTCTCCCTTGTGCTACTGCTACTAGTTTTTCTGTCACTTCAGCTAGTCTATAATATTTATTCATGATTCAGCCTCCCATATTTTTATATTTCTCTTTATTTTTCTTAATCTTTATCCTTTTTAATTCCAACATGAACTTTTTCTATTGTTTCTTGGGTTGGAATTATAAGATAGCTCCCTACTTGCAATGTTTTATGGTCTGCTATTCTGTTGATTTTGCCCAAAGCCTCTCCATATCTAGAGTGGCCATAAAACTTCCTACTAAGGTCTGATAGGGTATCCCCTGCCCGCACCTTATAAATCTTTTCTTCTTTTAAATTAGTAACATCCTGTAAATTAGTAACATCCTGTAATTTTACTTCCATCGTCTTAATTTCCTGTTCCCTATGCTCCAGGGCATCTTCTAAATCGCCAATGGTTTTCTTTAATGCCAATATCTCATCATTATATTTAGTGTCCCCATACTCTTTTTCTTTATCTGTATCTATTTTTTGTGTTTCATTCCCATTGTATGATATCCTATTGGTTTTAAAATCCATATATTTAAGGTATAGGAAATAGACTAAACTAGCCACTGATATAAGTACAATGATCCACTTTGCATAATATGTATGTTTTATATCTTTTTGCTGTCCTTTAGCTTTGCTATAGAGCCCACACCCATTATAGCGCCTTAATCTGCCAGCTTCCCAAATATAAAAGCTCAAATCATCAGCCTTATCATCCAAGAGACACATAACCTGGAAGGGATCTGCAAAAAAACTTTGATGAATGAACTGATCCTCTTCCATCATCATAGCATTCCAGCCTGTACGCACTCCATACCATCCTAAAATCTGTTGATTAGGAAATCGCTTTATTAACCTTGTTTTTATATCTATCCATCTTATATCTGTCAACGTATCCCTTACACCCTCTAATTTACCAACAGGCATTATATCTTCTATATATACAAAAATGCTTTGGTCGTGCCTCTCCCGCCTTCCAACTAAAATGCCAAAGCTTTTTCTCCCTATAATTCTCTTGTTTTGACGAAGCAAAGAATGCTTAAGCGATTCAGGCATAAAAATTTTAATGTATCCTTCTCCAATCAATTCTTCTTCCCTCCCCGCATACAATGAGCTTTTAATATGGTTATATACATTATGCCACCACAGACCATATAAGTAAATACCAAACTCCCCATCCAATATAGCTGCAAAATTCAAACAAACCATATTATCATTGACCTATAAACATTCAATGATAATATGGTTTGTTCAACACTTCAAATACACCTTATTAGTATTGGAATCTACCCTTTATCTCGTTTAAATTATACCATTTAAGCAGTTCATTAAAGAATTTTTCATCTGCAATGAGATCATGGAGCGTATATTTATATCCCCGTTCGTATGTACTTTCCAAACTTTCCTTTGGAGCAGTCTCCTTTTCTCCCGGAGCCAAACGCACATAAAGGGTCTGCACTATGACTTTTGACCTGTTCTTCACGGTTATCTCTATGTCTATGTTGTCCTTAGTATCAAGCCCAGCAAATCCCACATTCCAATATATCTGCCCGGTTTCCATGTCAAAAGCCCTTTCCGCCTTACGGCTGGGTTTTATGACCTCACTTATATCCCCATTGTCATACAGTCTTACAGCCTCTACATATATACTATCTATATTCCATGATTCGGTTGGAAATATATCAATGCTGGTAAGTGTTACGTTATCTATTTTATTACCCTTATCACCATAATATATATGTACCTTAGATATATAGCGCTTAGGTACCTCTATCAATACCTTTCTAGGTACATTATCCCTTAGTTTGTTATCTAGATTTGGATCTTTTGTCATCTCCTTAAGACTCATCCATCTTACAGCAGCAAATGCCACAGTACTTACCATCAATATAGACAAGGCTATTATAAATGTAACGATTACTTTTTTATTCATGATTAAACTCTCCTTTACTGTATAATGCATTTTTGCGTACTTATCACCCTACCTTCCATATCGTACATGGATAAATCTATGGTGCTGCCTTTTTTAAGACCTGCAATGGATAAATTATATCTGTTTCTGCCATTATACTGCATATCCGTATTATTTGCCTTCACAGAATAGACCGCTGGTGTCACCTGTACAGATATATCAGTTGCCAAATCACTATATTCTATATTTATGCTCTTTATATACTGCTTTTTGGGCTCATCTTCGCCTTTATTTTTATCTTTATTGTCATCTAGTTTATTTTTATCATCCTTTGGTGGGTCATTTTTTTGGTCATTATTAGTATTATCAAGCCATGGGGCTTTAGATGGGCTTTGCGGTTTCTGAATCTTACCTGGATAATTATTATTAGGAAATGTATTGCTCTTTTTATCATCATCTCTACCCTTCTTGGGTAAGACTTTATTGCTATCTTCTTTTATTACACTGGCCCAACCATTATCCCCATCGTCTGATAATTGTGCATGCCTATTATCCATCTCCTCACGTATTCCCTCTATATCTATATGTTCTGATGCTTCAACATTGAAAGAATTTGCATCTTTATATGGAGAGGTTTTTGCATTATCAATCCATTTTTCCAAATTATCAATATCCTTATCCATACTGGCAAGCATTGCCTCATATTCAGCATTATTTCCTTGCTGAGACGTGCAACTGCACAGTGGCAGTGCAATGGATATTGATAATATTATAAATACAATGTAATTTTTTCTATTGATCATAAACTCTATCCCCCATTTTTAACTAAAACTATCCTATAATATAATATCGGCAATAGATTATATAAACTTAAGTATTTTTTCTATAGTTTATTCTTATATAATATTATAGTTCCACAGATTATTAAGACTAATAGGTAAAAAATCCTCGTACATCAGTATGATATACAAGGACTTCCCGCTTTTAATCATTATCAATATATATTTATCACTCAAAAAACTCTTCTTCTAACATCGCACAAAGGGTATGGTAAACGGGCAAATGATATTCCTGTATGTCAGCCGTACTTTGGCCTGGTACATTGATTAAAACATCGCTAATATGAGCAAGCTCTCCCCCTTCTGACCCAGTCATACCTATTACCTTTAACCCCAAAGCTTTTGCCACCTTTGCAGCATTAACCACATTTGTAGAATTGCCAGATGTACTGATACCTAAAAAAGTATCACATTTTTGACCATAGCCATATACCTGCTGAGCAAACACCATTTTTGGATCGACATCATTCATAAAAGCTGTAGAAAAGGCAGTATGACCAGTTAAAGATATTGCAGGTAAAGCCCCTTGCAAAAATTCACCTTTTTGACCAATTAATTTTAGCATATCTTCATTTAGGGGGCGTTTTTTATAAAATCCCTTCATAAGCTCCCCTACTATATGTTCTGCATCAGAAGCACTGCCACCATTTCCACATACAAGAAGTTTCCCATGCCCACTATATGTCCTTAGCAAAATATTATATGCATCCATTATTTTATCTTTTATCCCCATAAGTTCAGGATAACGTTCAAACAATCTATTATAATGATACATAACCTTTTCATCTTCTTCCGCATGGCTAGGCATCGGATCAATTCCCATTTCATAGCATGCAGTTATAATACTTGCTAAATCTCCTATTCTTTCACCGGTTTGAGCAGGGACAATGCTACATATCCTTTGTGAATGCATAAGAGCCTCCCTTTGTATCACCCGTTCCATAGATGCTCGAAGCAAATTTTCACTTCTCACGAATATACTGCCAATTACTATCTTCTCAGGATTTAGTATATCGATGAAGATACTCAAAGCCTTCCCCAGTTTCTCACCCACTATTTCGTATATCTTCTTTGCATCATCATCACCATTATTTGCATATTCTGCAATAACCTTTGCACTTATTTCCTCTATCTTTATACCATCTTCAATCCACGCTGGTACCTTACCCATATCCAACATCTGTTTGGTAATGGACTGGGCTAAGCGACCAATTCCTGCACCACTGCAAAAGCCCTCTATAGAGCCATTTTTCCCAAATCCGAAGGGACCATCGTCCTCCAAACGAATATGACCTACTTCACCTGCCATATCATTTTGTCCTCTAACTAGCACTCCTTCCGATATAATACCTGCACCAAAGCCGGTACCCATGGTTAAAAACATCATATTATTAGTATCTCGGCCTGCTCCTAATTTCCATTCTACTAAGGCACATGCATTTGCATCGTTTTGTATAAATGCCGGGACATTAAACTCTTCAGTTAGCAATTTGGCAAAGGGTATATTGTCCCATCCAGGCAAGTTCGGTGGAGATAATATAATGCCATTTCGACTATCTAATGGTCCACCACAGCTTACCCCAATACCTATTACTTTGCTTATTGTAAGGTTATTTTTTTTGAGTATATCCCATGCCGAAGCGAAAAGTCTCTCTTGAGCTTGCAAATATCCTTTACTGGCGTTTGTAGGAAATGTAATTTTATCTATAAGCTTTATTCCATTTGACACCGAAGCTAAATTTACTGCACATTTCGTCCCACCAATATCAAAACCTATAATGTATTCTATTTTTGTACCCCCTTGTATAATTTTGCATCTGTTCACCATATCCTCATGGCGATTGGACATGGCACTAGATTAAACTTATCCGAATGCACTACTTAAGACTATGCTAAAACATCCATATTAATATTGCATCCTGTCAATGTTTTAAGCTTTTTTAGTTTCCACATACATGGATTCAACAGAATTAAAAGAGGCGTTCCATGCACTATTCTACCACGTATATGTATCAAAACAAACTAAAAATAATAAAAAGCTCCGAGTCAAGGTATTTAATATTTCCCCTCAACTGAGAGCTTTATCTGTATTCATACTTATTATAACTGATCGTGTTTATATATTTAAATACTATACTGTATGCACTTATGTCCCTTGATTTTTTCAATTCCCCAATCTATCATCCCTACTGCATCTAAGGCATGGGCATCGCTTCCTATACTCATGGGAATATTGTTTTGAGATAATTTATCTATTACCCAATCACGAGGTGACTTTGTCATACAATGTAGTTCTATAGCCTTGTTTGAAAACCTTAATGTATCTATCAACTCATCTATATATTTTTCATCAAAATATCTATTTGCAATTTTCTGTGCCAACCGTATACGTCCTTCAAAGGTAGTAGTATTTGGTACAAGCATGGAACCATATGGAAGATAACTTTCCATATGCCCCAATATATTGCCTGATCCCTTTGCCATATTTATTACTTTATTCTTATATGCAGTCCAAAATTTATCATCATAATACTTACCAGGTATAATACTCCCTCCATATTCTATATAATGGGGGCTGGTAATTATAATTTCACAGTTTTTTATAACCCTATCACTTAATCGAATTTTACCATAGAAATCTGTACAGGTTTCTATACCACAAATAACCCTTTGTCCTTTTTTACAGGCATATTCCTTTATCATAGAAAAATGCTCTATTAAATCCATCTCTCTTATATTATTTATTGAAGGATTTGGATCATATGGATCAAAATGATCTGTAATAGCTATACTTTCTAAATTCAATTCCCGTGCCCTGTCTATTACTTCCTTATAGCTGCCTTCTCCATCGGAAAAGGTAGTATGGATATGATAGTCTACCCGTTTTACCATAAATGCTTTACTCCTTAACACCAGTTAAGGATATCCCCTGTACAAAATATTTTTGGAATGATATATAGACTATAAGCACTGGTATTATGGCTAATGTAGCTGCCGCCATTTTTAAATTATACGCATCGTAATACTGGCTAGAAAATTTAGCTATTGCAACTGGTAACGTCCTAAGTTCATCACTATTTACTACCAATAATGGCCATTGGAAGGCATTCCAACTGGCAACAAATTTATTAATAGTAATTACTGCTATTATGGGTTTTACAAGGGGGAGTATCAATTTATGGAATATATAGAATTCCCCTGCCCCATCTATCCGTGCAGCTTCGATAAAAGCTGTAGGTATAGTAGTCATAAAATTACGCATTAAAAATATACTGAATGCATCTGTGATACCAGGAAATATCAGACCAAAATACGTATCTATTGCCCCTACTTTATAGGTCAATATGTATAATGGTATTATAGTAGCTACCCAGGGAACCATAGTAGTTGAAAGTATCATAGTAAAAAAAACTTTTTTGCCTTTAAATTTATATTTTGCAAATCCATACCCTGCCATAGTAACAATGAAAAGATTCAACACAACCTGCATACCTGTTACAAATAGGCTGTTTAAATAATATTTCCCGAAATTAGCCTTATCAAAGAGCTCTTTAAAATTATCGAGCATAAACTTTTTCGGTAAAATTTTAGGTGGTATTAAATAAAACTCATTAATTTCTTTGAAAGAGGAAAATATCATCCAAACAAATGGCACTACCACAAAAAGGGAACCTACGCATAATAGAATAGTAACTATTACGTTTTTTGTCTTTTTATCCTTTCTCATTTAATACCCTCCCCTTTCTATTCTTCATCCAATTTTAAGAATTTATATTGCAACAATGTCACTGTAAAAACTATAATAAATAGCAAAAAGGATGCAGCACTTGCATATCCCATCTCTGAACTCAGAAAGGCCTTATCATAAATATAGTTTACAACAGTATATGTGCTTTTTAATGGACCTTGTAGCATGTAGGTTTCCTGAAAGATCATAAATACACCTATCACCCCTGTAATAGCCAAATATAAATTAGCTGGTTTTAATAGTGGAAATGTAATATGACAAAACCTTTGCCACCAGTTTGTACCATCTATCTCTGCAGCCTCTATTAACGATTGGGGTATATCCTTAAGGCCTGCCAAATATATAAGCATGGCTGCACCTGCGCCTTTCCAAACTCTAAAAATTATTACAGATCTAACAGCAGTTTTTGCATCTGATACCCAGCCTATGCTGGATAGGCCTATTGCATTTCTAATACTATTAAAAAGTCCAAAAGTAGGTTGAAAAAACCAATCAAATAAAATTGCAGCGGCTATAGTCGAGGTAATTACAGGAGAATAGTATACTACCCTAAAAAATGTAATTCCCTTTATATCATTATTCAAAAGCATTGCAACTATCAATCCAACTAGCATTATTAATGGTACTGATATGAAAAATTTTGCCATTACTATTATAGATTTTTTGAATGCAGGGTCCCTAAATAATCTGGAGTAATTATCCAAACCAATAAAATTCATCTTAGGACTTAATGCACTCCAATCGCTAAAACTTATAGGTAATGCCATAATTGCAGGTAAAAAAGTTACTATAGTTAAATATATCATAGCAGGACCAATAAAAATATAAGGTGCTATTTTTTGGTTTTTAGATTTTAATCTAGTCTTGGATTTGACAATTTCCGTTTGATTAGACATAATAACCTCCCTAAACATTTTATATACAAAGCCCCAAATACCTTAAAAGGGGCTTTGTATATAAAAATTGTTTTAATCTAAATCCTTAGCTATTTCATCATTGAGTTGCTGTTGAATTTCTTTCAAAACATCTTCTAGGGGTTCATCCGTTAATATAAGCCTCTCATATTCATTTTTCCATATATCATAGGTAGCTGGTAATTGTAAAAATGATACATAAGAATCATTAAGTGATGATAATAGTAAAGCTACTTGCGAATCCTCTATAAGCTCCTCATCATCTAGCAGCGCCTTACGAGCAGGTAGTTCTCCAGTCTCCTTTGTCCACCTTTTCTCCACATCTTCACTCGCCAAATATTCTATAAACTTCGTTCCCATTTCAGAATTAGCGTTCTTTCCCAATACATATGCCCATGAAGTAACTATGGTAGTATGTTTATCTCCCTTGGCAGGAATAAGCCCTATACCTAAATCAATATTTGGAGCAGTCAATTGCAAATTTCCAAACATTGCAGGATGTCCCAACATCATGGCAACCTTTCCCTGTCTAAAGCCTGCCCAGTTTTTCATAAACTCTATATCATACACCTTATCAATTTTATAGGTATCTACCATAAACTTAATTGCCTCTACTGATTTTGGATCATCGGCAAAGATAAATTTACCATCTTCATCCACCATTTTACCACCATATTGATTTATAATAGCCTCTACTTCAGGTGCATATCCCTTTGTGCCCCAGCCTGATTGAACCATAGTTCCGTTTTCTACCTTCGTAAGTTTTTTTGCCCATTCCCTCATCTCATCCCATGTTTGAGGGCCTTTTTCTCCATCAAGACCTGCTTCATTTAATAAATCTTTGTTCCAATAGGTGACAATAGTTTGAACGTCTGTTGGTAAGCCGTAGTATTTGCCATCTACATTTAGGGCCTCTACGGTAGCATGTACAAAATCATTTTCAATATCTGAAGTGGACAAAACATTTTCATCCAACTGTTGGATAGCATTCGATTTTACCAATCTTGAGATCATACCAGATTTTACTTGCATAACATCTGGCGCAGCATCTGTTGCCAAAGATGATATGAGTTTCGTAGAATAATCTGCTTCAGGTATAAATTCCATTTTAATCTTCACATTTTCATTTTGTTCCATAAATTCGAAAGCAAGTGCCTTCATCATGTTATCCCGCGCCTGACTGCTATGCTGCCAATAAGTAATACTGACATCCTTAGCCGAAGATTTTGATTCATCTTCTTGTTCATTATCTTCTGTTCCCTTTTTCCCTTCATTGTTTACAATTTCATCATTTTGCTTATCTGCTTGCCCATCTTTTTCGCCACATGCAGCAAGCAATGTCGATATTAAAAAGATGCACAGCATAAGACTAATAATTTTGTTTCTTTTCATTTCTGGAACCTCCTTGTTTTAATGTTTCTTATTTTAATGGCTGTGTACAGCCATTAATAACAAATTAAAATTCTATAGGGCTAAATATCTTCTTTTCAAATATATAGTTTGCCATACCTGCAAGTGCTGATAAAATCCCTTTTGTTGTAAATTTAATATTTATGCCATCGTTATAAAATTTTAAGGCAGTATTACGCCCTGTATCTAAAACAATGTCTAAATAATTCCACTCACATTTACTAAGGGGGCCTCCTATGGCAATCATCTCAGGATTTATCATATTTAAAACATTAGCAATCCCTATGCCAAGTATCCTAGCTTGTTCCTTTAATATTTCTTTTGCTACAATATCTCCTCCATTAGAGCGGACAATTACATCATCTAAACGTAATTCATCATCAATGCCTTCTTCTCCCTTTTCTTTTAGTTTCTCTTTATACCTATTTACAATATAATTTTCAGAAATAATAGTTCCCAAACATCCTTTATTTCCACATCTACAAACAGGCCCATTCAAATCTATAGTCATGTGCCCTAGCTCAAATCCTCCTATATTGCTGGGTTGGAACAAATTACCCGAGTTTATATACGACATTCCTACACCATCTTCTACCATTATGTAAGCAAAATTGTTGTAATGTCTGCCTATTCCAAATTTGTGCTCTCCCAATATAAGCGCATCTGTATCTTTAAATACAAAACAATCCATATTGTTTTTTTGTCTTTTTATAAACTCTATCATTTCAAACTCTTTTAATTCCAAAGGTGCTGAATAGAGAATGCATCCATCCTGATTATTGACTATTCCTGGAATACTGATCCCGATTCCCACAATTTTTCCCTCAAACTCACCATATTCATCAAAAATATCATGAAGACATCTAGCTAAAATATTTTTTACATTTTCCTCACCAACGATGTTTTGTTTTATATTCCATTCTTTTACAACAATGCAATCCAAATTAAGTAGGGCATATATAACTTCTTTTGGTTTCAAGATTATTGAGATTACAAATCGCGCATTTGGATTTATCCCAAGCATCACTGGTCTTCTACCCCCGCTCGACTCTCCTATTCCAAGTTCCATTACTATTTTCTTGTCTATAAGCTCTGAGGTTATAAGAGATACAGTAGTAGGACTTAATTTTGTATATTGAGTCAATTCCGCTCTAGAAATCTCACCATGTTTCCTGATATTTTTGAGAACTATCTGTCTATTTAACCTTTTTAGCATCTCCTGATCTGCTTTTTTCATCTTTGCCATAAACATACCTCTTTCTTTTATCACTGGAAAAAGTATCTTGCTTTATACAATGATATCATATATTATCCTTGCATTGGATTGCACCGGTAAAGGCAATTCCATAGCAGTACACAGCGTAGGAATAAAGCTTATATTATATACCCTTTTATCGTACACTACGCCTTTCTTGAAATCTGGCCCTTTGATTAAGGAAAAGACATGCTGTGCTTGACTATTTAAAGAATCATGATTAGCATGCAAAGTCCAATATCTATTTTTGTTTATACTAAAATGGTACGGTGGTATGGGAGATACAAGCATATCTGCAAAAAAAGCTGCCGTTCCCCGCTTTTTTAGTTCATCCTTTGTCAAACATTCTTCAACTATATCATCTTGTTCTATCATTGCCTTGATAGAGCGCATTTTTTCATCTCCCAACTGATCTCTAAAATATATTTGCAGCTGAAGATTTACACTTATCATAATAACTTCCCAGTCTGGGCTTGACGTTTCACCTATATTTAGACATTCTATTTTATGAAATCCCTGATTTTTCAGTATTTCTATTATTCTATGTACATAACTTTTTCCTTTAAAAGGTACCATTCCATGATCGCTAGTAAGCAATATATTAGTGTTATCATAAATACCTATATATTTAAGAAATTCTACAAATTTTCCTAATTCATTATCCATCTGTTTCAAACGACCCATTATATTTTTCAGCCTACCTTTTTCAGTAAACCGTTTTATCCTTCCCCGAGCATAAAATTTATTATGCCCTATGGAATCTAAATCATCCATATAGATAAATAAAACCTTAGGCTGTTCATCCATCTCTATTCCTGATATCCCAGAGTTTACGAATATTTGCCTTGCCCATTTGAATCTATTCTTATAATCTCCCCCAGGTTGGATGTACAAATGTCTCAAATCATCATACTCCGCTCCCCTATTTTCTAAAGCAAATTGCTGTATAGAGGCAAAACATATATCATTCCCGGCTAAAACCTCTCCTATAGTTTGAGCTTTATTGAGTCTCCTACATAATATCACTTTGTTTAAATGTCTATCGAAATATTTATAAACATTGTTTGTAACATCAGAATAAGCTCCTGATACTATGGCACTCTGCATAGGATAGGTAATAGAAGGTATGCCAGTATATGCGTTTGTAAATAATATTCCTTCATTAAGCAATTTATTTATATACGTTGTTCCTGAGTATGATAAACTATTAGCTAATTTATAATAATAGTAGGAAAACCCATCCCAATTTATATATACAAAAAATCTATTATTTTTCATCATATAGCCCTTCTTATTCCAGTGGAAAAACAAAGTATGTACAAAATCCACTTGCAAATATAAGTATATATTAAAATATACCATCTTGCAAGCTATTTTTATCCTAAATTTATCAATATGTTATTAAATAATAACATATTCCCGTATTATTCTATTATTTGCTTGTATAATAAAGGGATATAATAAATTTATTATATCCCTTTATTACATCTATATTTAATATTTAAATTTGGCAATATTTAATTGCATCTCATCTGCCAAATGTGCAAGGGCTTCACTTGCACTTGCAATACCTTCTATTGAAGATGTCTGTTCCTCAACAGATGCAGAGGCCTCCTCCGTTCCTGCTGCATTCTCCTCGGATATTGCAGATAGATCCTGTATAACACCTATGATCTCATCCTTCTTTACCTGCATCTCATAGCTCGATTTATTTATATTTGATATAATCCCGTGCATATCTTCAATGGCAGAGGCAATGCCCTTAAATTTATCATCTGTAATATATACACTCTCTGATTGAAACTTCACTACCTGTTTGACTGTCTTCATGGTATCAACAGAATACGCCGTTTTATCCGTAAGATCCTTGATTATCCCGGCAATCTCTTCTGTAAATTTATTTGCCTGCTCTGCTAAATTCTTTATCTCTCCCGCCACAACAGCAAATCCTTCTCCCGCCTCGCCTGCTCTAGCTGCCTCTATACTGGCATTGAGGGATAACAAATTGATCTGCTTTGATATATTTTTTATCATCTCACTGGCATCCTGTATCTTTGTAGCGCTCTCATTGGTATTTAAAATAATTTCATGTATCTCTTTAGCAGAACTATCAATATCCTTAGTCTTCTCCACAAGGTCCTCTACGCTTTCAATGCCTTCATCTTTTAATGTATCTATTTTTCCAGTAGCTTTATTGAGTTCATCTAAATCCCCTTGATTTTGTGCTATTTTCTTACCTAATTCTTCAATATGTAAAACACCCTGTTCCGTATCCTTAGCCTGATCACCTGCACCACCTGCTATCTCCTCTATTACCTTTGCAATCTCCTCTGCCGCCATGGATGACTGCTCGGTAGTAGCTGTTAACTCCTCAGAGGAAGATAATACCTGCTGTGACGATTCAGATATATTTTTGATCAAACTGATTAGATTTTTTTGCATAGTTACCAATGCATTAGCAATAGTACCTATCTCATCATTTCGCTTTAAATATTTCATTGCTTTGCTATCATTATTAATGCTTAAATCGTAATTAGAGAATCTCTCAATAACCGTAGATAAACTAATTATTGGCCTTGCAATAGACCTTCCTAATGATAGGGAAGCCATCATACCAATTATAATAAAAACTATTGAGACTATTAAAATGTTATTCTTTAATTTAGATAATTCACTTAGAGCATCTTTTTCATCTGTGCCTACACCTATCATCCAACCTGTACTTTCTATGGGGACTACACCTATATATCTTTTAGATCCCATAAGTTCATAATTTGCAACACCTTTTTTACCAATGCCTATATCTTTTAAAGCTAAACCCCAATTTTTAAACTCCCCATCTGTCTCTATGTCCTCTAAAACATTCCTTCGATTTATTACATTTTCCCGATTAGGATGTGCATATATTGTTCCATCTGTGCCAATGATATAGGCATAGCCATTTTCTCCAACTCCCATTTGATCCGTTATTTCATTTAGAGCAGTACCATCTTTTCTACCAATTAAAATTCCTACGACCTTTTTATCCGTTTCAATGGGAACTGCATACATTATAACTGGTTCATTGGTCACCTTGCTTATTATCACATCAGAAATGCTATTTTCCCCTTGAAGAGCCTTCTTAATATAATCCCTATCATCCAATTGAACAGTATCCTCATTTAATGCATATTGGGTCATTCCATCTAGATTCATAATCCCCATATCCAAATATCCTAGCCGTTTGACAGCTGAAATGAGTGTTTCACGCTGAACTTGCCAGTCCATGGTCTGTATATTAGAATCATTTGCCAACTCATTTAATGTACTTAAATCCTTATCAATACTTGTTTCTATTTGCTTAGATCCTTCTTCTGCAAGCAACAATAGAGCTTCTTCAGTCTGATTTATAACAGCATCTGAACTAACCTTTAATGCAGTCATTCCTAAACCTGTACAAACGACCAAAGTGAGAATAGCTACCACTAGAGCGATTCTCCTAGATAAATTTAACTTCATTTTAATCTCTCCTCTTATCTCATATATGGAAATATCGTTCTATCTGTAGCTATATAGTAAATATAAAACGACATTTTACTACTTTTATCGACACCTTTTCGACAAAACTTTAGCATATTTATATCTTTTTCGTTTAATATCAATACAACATAAAAAAATGCATCAATAATTGATACATCTATTTCCACCTACATTTTTCACACGATACATGGCCTTATCTGCTTTTGATATGAGCTCATCAATACTATTTCCATCCTTAGGATAAAAACTTACTCCTATGCTCAAAGATATACATATTTCCTCTTCATCATTAACTTTGACCTTATTTTTTGCATTTGCAATTCGTGCAGCTATACATCTGTAATTAGTATAGGCTTTTAAACCGGGTAATAGTATTAAAAACTCATCCCCACCATACCTAACTACAGTATCATTGGCCCTCGTACTTTCAGTCAATATTTTTGCTACTTCTACTAATACCCTATCCCCTATTTCATGCCCATACTTATCATTTATGCCCTTAAATCTATCAACATCGATAAACATCAGACCCAATATAGTATTATCACGCCTAGCAGCTTCTAAAAACTTAGCAGCTACCTCATAAAAAAGAGTTCTATTGGCTAACCCTGTAAGCTTGTCATAATAGGCTAACTTCTCAATTTCCCGTTCTTTTTCCATCAACTCCCTGTTTAATGAATATAATTCGTTTGCATATTCCTTTAGCTGATTAATTCTTATGAATTGGCTGGTTACATCTATACATTCGATAATTAAATATTGTTCATCATTAACATCAAATCTGCTTACCTTAAGATTTATTTCAGCATTATCAACAATTAATCCCTTATGTATTGCTGCAGAAAAGAAAAACTTTCGGTTTTTCCCCATTACAGCTGTCACTGCATTTCTAAAACATGACCTATTCAAACTTGGAACCGATGTATAAATATTTGTATCTATAACCTCTTTTTGTTTTGTACCAGTTAAATATTCCATATAATTATTCCAAAATAGAATATCCAACTTATTGTCTAATATTATGATGCCTTCGTCAATATAATCTAGTACATCAAACAACACATTACTCATGTAAACCATCTTCCATTTTCTCTATTGTCTGAATCAATTCATTCAATGAATTTAAGGTCAAATTTATAATTATAGCCCCTTCTATTTCAGTATCATCTATTATAAAGGTTATATATAGCATCAACATATAAATATCTTCTTTGTTTGAAATATCATTTTCAAACTCCATCCTATTAAAAAGTCTCACAGTAGGCAGGGTATATTCCAAACTAACATCTAAGAAGTTACCAATCTCTCCAATGACAGAATTTAAAATAATATTCCCTACTTCTCTGATTATATCAAAATCTATATCGGTAAAACTCATCTCATATTCGCCATCTATTTCACCGTGATCAATACAAAGGTTTATAAATCGACGCATCTTATCCGCAGGGAATATCAAGTTTGCCTCACCCGTAAGCTTTTCTTCAAATGCGATTGAAGATACCATTAGTGTTCCATTGGATATCTTGGGAAAACACTTTGCTAAATCTATGTCCAATTCTTCACAATTTAATATTTCTATAGTAGGCACATCCAATAATATTTTTTTGTTAATCATCTCTGATAGCATATTTGCTGCCTTACCCACACCAATATTAAATATCTCTTGTAAAATGTCATACATTAAATCATCTTTGCCCATTTGCATCACCTTTTATAATGTCACATATGGCTTCGGCTCTTCCCTCATTAAACGGTTTATTGAAAAAACCCTTAATTCCATATGCTTCTACCTCTTCTTTTATACTTTTCTGTATATCCGCTGAAACAACAAAAATTTTAGATTCATCATCATATTCCCGTATAAGCTTTATAAGTTCCCTACCATCCATTTTAGGCATTAATAAATCAACAAATACATAGTCTGGATTTATGTACTTATATTTATCGAATCCCTCTTCTCCATCACTGGCAAAATCAATTTTCACATCTTCAATAAATTTTTTTAGCATGTTTGATATAACTATCTGTGAAAATCGTGAATCATCAACAACCAATATCTTCATCAATATCCTCCTGTAAGTTTCGGTGTAGTCCATTATCTTATATTTCAAATCATATTTATAATACCACATAGCAAGGGAAATTCAACAGCATCTTTGTAGAAAAATGAAGAATTTTGTCGTTTAGCTTTTATAGACCATCTCTGCTATTTTTACCGCATCCCTGGCATCCTTACCATAATAGTCAGCACCTATCCTTTTTGCGTAATCCGAATTAAGAACCGCCCCTCCCGCCATTATCTTACAATCGAGATGTTTTGCCCTTATACACTCGATTGTCTTCTCCATGTTTTTAACGGTAGTTGTCATCAGTGCGCTAAGTCCCACAAGTCTTACATTATACTTTTCTATTGCATCTATTATCAATTCCGCAGGCACATCCTTTCCCAGATCTATTACCTCAAATCCATAGTTTTCTAAAAGCATCTTAACTATGTTTTTCCCGATATCATGAATATCACCTTTTACAGTGGCTAAAACTATCTTCCCCCTACTTGCTTTTTTATCTCCACTCTTCTCCATATAATCCTTAATCTCTTCAAACGCTATCTTTACAGTTTCCGCCGACTGTATCAATTGTGGAAGAAAAATTTCTCCCGCCTCATATCTTTCCCCCACCTCGTCAAGGGCCGGTATTATAGAGCCATTGATAATATCCATAGGCTCTATCGTGTTTAATAATGCCTTTGTGCTTTTTAATATCTCCCCTTTTAAACCTTCGTGTATTATGGTCTTCATATCCTGTTTAGAATCGGGTAATTTCCTAGCCTCCAAACTATCTTCGGCAATTTTAATATAGCGCCCTATATATGCTTCTGCCCTCTTATCATGATTGGATAATACCTTAAAAGCCATGACAGTATCCATCATCTCCATATCACCGGGATTTAAGATAGGCATATCCAATCCATACGCCAAAGCCATAGCTAAAAAAGTTCTATTTAATAGTGCCCTTTTAGGCAAACCAAAGGAGATATTGCTAACCCCTAAAACCGTTCTAACCCCATAGCGCTCCTTTATCTCTCTGATGGCTTTTAGAGTCTCAAAAACCTGTTCCTGATCTACAGAGGCAGTAAGGGTAAGGCAGTCAATAATTATATTACATTTATCTATGCCATAGCCTTCAGCCGTATCCAGTATCTTCTTACAAATTTTAACCCTATCTTCACATGTTGATGGCAAACCGTTTTCATCCATGGTCAAACCAATGACATTAGCACCATATTTCTTCGCGATTGGAAATATCTCTTCCATTGTCTTAATATCGCCATTTACCGAATTGATTATTGGCTTGCCATTATATGTCCTAACCGCCCTTTCTATTACCTCTGGATTGGAGCTGTCTATTTGAAGGGGAGTATCTAAAATACCCTGTATCTCCTTAACCATTTTCTCCATAGTCAAAACTTCATCAATTTCAGGTATCCCTGCATTGATATCCAATATATCTGCCCCAAATTTCTGCTGCCCTATCGCTTCCCGTAAAACATAATCCATATCCATATTTATTAAGGCTTTTTTAAGGGCCTTCTTACCTGTTGGATTGATCCTTTCCCCTATTACTTGTATACTGCCATCCACGAAAACAGTTTTAGTCGATGAACAAACAGTCGTATATTTTTTACGCTGTTTTTTTATAGGCCGTTGCCCATGTAGGCTTTTCACAATTGCATTTATATAGTCAGGATTAGTACCACAGCAACCACCAAATATGGATGCCCCTTTTTGAGCCATATATCCAATCTCCTTAGAAAACTCCTCAGGCGTTACATTATATATGGTGTTGCCATCCTTATATACGGGCAATCCTGCATTTGGTTTAACCATTACTGGTATAGAAGCGTATTTAAGTATTTCATCCACTACATTTTGAAGATCCTTAGGACCTAATGAGCAGTTAACCCCTAATGCATCTATGCCTAAAGACTCCAAAACAAAAACCATTGTTACTGGATCAGTTCCCATAAGTGTCCTGCCATTATTCTGAAATGTCATAGTTGCAAAAATAGGGAGATCACAATTTTCCTTTGCAGCCAATATGGCAGCCTTAGTTTCATATAGATCAGACATAGTTTCTATTAAAATTACATCCGCCCCTGCATCATAACCAGCACCTATCTGCCTCTTAAATATTTCATAAGCCCTCTCAAACTTTAAAGTACCTGTTGGTTCTAATATCTGACCTGTAGGACCTATATCAAGGGCAACGAGTTTTTCACCAGCAGCTTTTCGCCCAATATTTACTCCAGATGCTACTACCTTTTCAACAGAATATGGTGCATCTTTTAGCTTTAGCTCATTTGCACCAAATGTATTGGTGGTTATAATATCCGCTCCCGCCTCTATATATTTTTTATGTATATCGAATATAATATCGGACTTTTCTATATTAAATATCTCGGGCAGCTCTCCCGCCTTTAATCCCAATCCCTGAAGCATAGTCCCCATGGCACCATCAAAAAACAAAAATCTATCCTTTAATATGTCCCTTATATCCAATATCGTCTACTCCCTTCTAAAATTACAACTATCTCTTTTTAGGCAGCTCTCGCATCCCATATTGACTGAAACCCCTTTATCTTTTAGCCCTATAATAGCTGTAACGGACTTTCTAGGTATCATTATTAGATTATCATTTACCGTCAAACCAATCCTATTGGCCTCCAATATATTTAATAAGTCAGGCTGAATATCTAGCGGAAAATCTCTATATCCCGGGCTATATCTTGGCATGATGTTTAGATGGTATTCTTCTTTTGCAATTAGTTTAATCTCCTCTTGAACTTTATCACACACATTTTCTATTAGTGCCGTTGCACATGCATCTAGTACAAAACTCCTTGTTAAATCATAGCTTTTATAGTATCTGATCCTTTTATCAACGGAAATGCCTAAAGTAGCGCCCATAACAGCACATTTAAAACACCCATTGAGATATCTGTTTATATCTTTTCCCATTAACAGGGTATTGGTTTGTTTTATCCATGCATATTCATCTGTGAATTTTAAATCAAACATTTTGTATACATACATAGGATAAGCAATATCTAAAATTTCCTTTATACACTCACTAATATAAAGCTTGAGCTTCATATCAGCCTTATTACGACCAACACCTAAATATCTTAATACCTCATTTATGTCAATATGCACCTTTATCATCCAATTCCATATATTTTTCTTCCGTTACAGCATCTCTTACCTCGGAAAGATTTTTCATGATTTCACTTGCTACCTTTGGCTTATTCATAGTATATAGATGTATGCCATCCACTCCCCATGACAACAGATCTATTATCTGCTCGGTGGCATAGGCAATCCCTGCTTTCCTCAATGCCTTGGGCTTGTGTTCATATTTTTCAAGAATCCTAATAAATTTTCTAGGTAGGGATGCCCCAGATAACGATACCATCTTTTGTATTTGGTTTTTATTTAATACAGGCATTATGCCGGCCATTATTGGAGCATCTATCCCTTTTTTGGCTAATCTATCCATATACATATACAACTTTTCATTATCAAAGAATAGCTGGGTTATCATGAAATCAGCACCGCAACACATCTTTTCCTTTAAGTATTCTATATCCTTATCCAAACTATCACATTCTATATGTCCCTCTGGATAGGCAGCAACCCCAATAGAAAAATCATCAAATGCTTTTATATGACTTACCAGATCCTTTGCATATTTATAATCACTCTTTCCGTTAAATCCACCAATGGGTGGATCCCCCCTTAATGCTAAAACATTATCCACATTATTTCTTTTTAGCTCTTTAAGTATGAATTCCGTTTCTCCTCTGGTTGAGGTATAGCACGTCAAATGCGCCAACGTCTCAATACCATATTTGTTTTTTATCTCAGATGCAATCTCTATAGTCCTGTCCTTGCTGCTGCCTCCCGCTCCATATGTAACGCTTATAAAATCCGGATCCAGATCCCTTAACTCTTCTACGGTATCATATACAACATCAATAGGGAATTCCCTTTTAGGAGGAAAGACCTCAAATGAAATAACCGGATTTTTCTTTGAAAATATATCCCTTATAAACATCCCCCAGTCCCCCTTATATTATATAAAAAATCCTTCCCTAACATCTTAAGGAAGGATTCTCATTCTTTTTATCCATCTTATCGACGTTAGCAGAACCACCTTGTTGAAAAGGCAACAGGTTGGTATAGGGTCAACGAGCTAACTCTCTACCCTAACTCTGGATAAGTTAATATCAAATTATAAATATAATACTAACACTGTATATATAGTATGTCAATAGTTTGAATTTTTAGAATTCTTATTTAACTATTCTAGCATACTGACCCTTAGTGATAAAATAAAATATGCCATACACTATTGCATATACACCATACATTACAGAGGAAAAAGTAAGAACGGTAACATACGAATTATCAACAGGTATCATATTAGAAAATATCATAGTATCCGCTGCCTTCATGGCAAACATGCTATGGATAATTCCAACTACAAGGGGGATTAGAAAAACAGGCAGCAATCTCTTTTTTATGACCTTCTTCTCTATATTATCATCCATGCCGATCTTCCTAAGCATCCTATATTGATCCTGTTCTTCCTCTGCGGCCATTATCTGCTTGAAGTATAAAAGACTTGCAGTCATGAGTATAAATACGGCACTCATAAAGAAACCTATAAAGCATAACAGTCCAAACATCTTTAGTGACTCATTATAATAACTATATGCCATTCTATAGCTCCCCACATTCCCCGATAATACCTTATCAAGCTCAGTGCTTAACTTATCCGATTTCAAAGCATCTTCATATCTAAATACAGTTACCTTATCAAAAGGTGCACCACTACCCCTATAGGTATCAAAAATATCACCAGTCTTTAAAAGGGCATTAAAATCATCATCATTCAAGATCAATGTATGGATTGCACCAAAGGATAGTATATCAGATTCCAATATAGATGTTATACTTATCTTTTGATTAGAAAAAGTAAGTATCTCCCCATTAACTGCATTTTCAAGTTCTTCAAACATATACGGAAACACATATGTTGCTTCACCAGGTTTTATATCAACAGGTTTTAGGCTGCTCCTTGATAAAGAGATAAGCTTATTACATTCGGATTGGGAATACACCCTAAAATAGCAGTCTTTATCATTAGAAATATATTCATGACCATCTACTACAACTGGCTTTATCTGTGGAACGCATTGGTATCTCTTGGTAGTATACTCCCCTGTGATTTTCGTATCATGCCTTTTAAAAACCTCATGAACCCTGTCAATTAGCCCTTCCTGGCTCGTATAAAAATACATATCATACCCAATATTATTATACGTAGCTTTTTCTATACTGCTATAAAGTGTAAACCCTGTTGCAATTGCCGTAGTAGCAACGGCGGATAATACTGCAATGGTTGCCATAACCGAACCTATGGATCTCATCCTATGAGAAAAAGTTGATATTGAAATTAGACTTACACCTCTATAATATCTCTCTTTACTCCTCTTTAACAAATCTAAAACCTTTGGAAGCCCACCCCAAAAGAAAAGGTATGTACCTCCAATTACAAGGACTAATATGGGTATTACCATTTGCATAATCGTAAAAGGATCACTTGTTGCAGCAATATAATAACCTGTTCCCATCAATATAAACGATATAATAAGCATAATAACGGAACCTTTGGAATTGCCTTCAGATACCTTATCAGCCTTAAATAGATCTATGAGTTCAAATTTATTGACAACCCACAAGCCTGATAAACCCATAACACAAAAAATTGCCATGAATATCATTGCAGTAATATAGATAGCTTTTAGGGATATGGTAAATGCAATATCACCAGTAAACGATGCTAATGAGATATCAAGCAGGATCATTGCCGTTAACTTGGAGAAAAATATGCCAAAGCCTATGCCCACAACAAGGGATGCCACTCCTACAATCATCGTCTCTAAAAAAAGCAACCTCCCTATCCTGCCATTTGTCATACCAAATAATGAATATGTGGAAATTTCCTTTTTTCTTGCCTTTATAAAACTCTTATTAGAGCTGTTGAGGAAGAATAGAACGAATACCATGATAATAATGCCAAACGCAGTGAGCATGGCTTTATATTTATCACTATAGGTAAATGCCTGTTCCACCTGTTCATTTTCCATCAATGCAAGAAACGAGTATACTGTAAATACACTGAAACTTAGAGAGAAAAAATGCATTATATACCTTTTAAAATTCCGCTTTATATTTCGAATGGCTAATGTAAAAAGGTTCATTTTATCCCACCCCCAAGCACACTCATAACGTCTATTATGGAATCAAAAAACTTCTTTTTATCATCCCCTGCATATAATTCATTGTATATCTCACCATCGCGAATAAATAGTATCTTCTGGCAATAGCTTGCAGCGTATACATCATGGGTTACCATAAGAATGGTTGCCCTATACGATTTATTTATAAATGTTAAAAGCTCAAGTAAATCTCTTCCCGATCTTGAATCAAGGCTACCTGTTGGCTCATCTGCCAAAATTAGCTTTGGATTGGTAATTAGGGCACGACATGCTGCAGCACGTTGCTGCTCACCTCCTGAGACTTCATAAGGGTATTTATTAAGTATGTTTATGATGCCTAGATCCTTTGTAAGACTCATAAGTCTATCCTCTATAACATCAACCTTATACCCAGATAACGTAAGTGGGAGTATGATATTCTCCTTTAGCGTCATTGTCTCAAGTAGATTATAGTCCTGAAATATAAAGCCTATATTTTTCACCCTGTGTCTGGCAAGCTCGTTTTTATTAAGGTTTGCAATGTCCTTTCCATCCATAATAAATCTACCCGTTGTTGGTTTATCTATACTTCCCAGTATATTAAGGAGCGTAGTCTTACCTGACCCGGATGCACCCATCACACCGATAAATTCCCCTTCATTTACTTCAAAGCTTATGCTCTTTAATGCCATATACTGCTTTGAGCCCTTCTTATTGCCATATACTTTGCTAATATTCTGTACTTTTAGTATCTGCATTATTTTTACCTCCGTATCCCTCTTTATGAGATAAGTATATCCCATATACGGATCTAGAGAAATCGAACCAACTTACATTTTATATCCTCAACTTACATTTTTGTCACATGGTGCATGGTCTTGTTTTCAACGAATGTCAAACTAAACATGGCATACTCACCATATTCAGACTGTACCGTTAGTTCATGGCCTAGCATATCACTTAGCTTTTTTGATAGGTATAATCCATATCCTGTAGACTTCATACCATTTCTATTGCCAGATGAAGTATAACCCTTGTTAAATACCTGCCCGATATCCTGCTTTGAAATCCCTTCACCACTATTTTTAATGGATATTGTAACTCTATTTTCTCTTCTACTCGTGCTAATCACAATAGAGCCTTTCATAGGTGTATATTTTACCGCATTGGATAATATTTCAGATAATATATATCCGCTCCATTTTTCATCTGTCAAAACATCGTATACATCTCCCGTAATAGCAAAATTTATCTTGTTATAGCTGAAAAAATTTGAATACCCCTTTAGAGCACCAGCAATTAATTTTTTCGTACTAATCTTTGCTATCTTATAATCATCATGGAGGGTATTGCTTTTTATCTGATAAAAAACCCTTTGCACCGACTGCTCTATTGAAAATATTTCCGTATCTATATCCTGATAAAAACTATTTGGAATATCGCCCTCATGATTTTCCAATATAAGCCTTACAGCTGCAATCGGCACCTTGACATCGTGCACCCACTTTGTGATAAATTCCAGTTCCTCCGATGATTTAGTATATATATCCGACTTGTATTTTTCATATTGCAGTGCTAAACCATGCACAATCTCTGCATATTCCCTATCTATAGGATAGGAGAACTCGTCTAAATCCTGTGAAGAGGTATTTAGGCTACAATATCTTTTAAACTTTTTTATACGGGAATTGAAGATTCCATAGTCTAAAGCCACAAAGATAATAAATAAAATCCCCCATCCTGCCAAAATATATTTGGCATTTGATTCACCAATGCTGAACCTTTCATCCAATTTATAAACTGCAAAAGAAAATATAAAGGCAAGGAGGATAAAAATATATGTTACCCATCTCTCTTTTAAATATTTAATAAAGCTCATATCAGCCTATATCCCTCTCCCTTAATTGTTTTGATATACCCTTCAAGCCCTATCGTATCCAGCTTTTTGCGCAAGCGATTTACATTGACTGTAAGGGTATTATCGTCTACAAAGCTCTCGTCATCCCATAATGCCCTCATAAGGCGGGAGCGCGTGACAACCTTGCCATGATTTCTAATAAGCATAGATAATATCTTACACTCATTAGGGGTCAGCTCTATTTCATTTTCATTATAGAAAACCTGCAAACGCTCTAAATTTAGTATCATATCCCTATATTGCAATACATTCAATGTCTGGTCACTGTATGAATATGCCCTACGTAAAACAGCTTGTACTTTCGCAATAAGTAGATCCATAGAAAATGGTTTTTCTACGTAATCATCCCCACCCTGTGATATTGCACGTATTTTATCACCATCAGTATCTCTAGATGATATGAAGATGATGGGGATATTGGAAATTTGCCTAATCTTTGCACACCAATAAAATCCATCATAATATGGCAGATTAATATCCATTAGTACTAGATGGGGCTTAAAAGAAGTATAGTTTGAGATTACATCATTAAAATCCGGGATTATGGAAACCTCATATCCCCATTTATTTAGTTTCTCCTCCATTATTGAGGATATTGTATCGTCATCCTCCACAATTAATATCTTGTAAATATCTATCATCCCCTAATTACTACTATTTGAAATTGAGCCATCTTAATATGTAGTACATACTAAGATGGCTCAATCAATATTATAACATAAACATCTGGAGATGGTGATTTTTAATACTTAAATTTAGCAATATTTAATTGCATATCATCTGCCAAATGTGCAAGGGCTTCACTTGCACTTGCAATACCTTCTATTGAAGATGTTTGTTCCTCAACAGATGCAGAGGCCTCCTCCGTTCCTGCTGCATTCTCCTCGGATATTGCAGATAGGTCCTGTATAACACCTATTATCTCATCCTTCTTTATCTGCATCTCATAGCTCGATTTATTTATATTTGATATAATCCCGTGCATATCTTCAATGGCAGAGGCAATGCCCTTAAATTTATCATCTGTAATATACACACTCTCTGATTGAAACTTCACTACCTGTCTGACTGTCTTCATGGTATCAACAGAATACGCCGTTTTATCCGTAAGATCCTTGATTATCCCGGCAATCTCTTCTGTAAATTTATTTGCCTGCTCTGCTAAATTCTTTATCTCTCCCGCCACAACAGCAAATCCTTCTCCCGCCTCGCCTGCTCTAGCTGCCTCTATACTGGCATTGAGGGATAACAAATTGATCTGCTTTGATATATTTTTTATCATCTCACTGGCATCCTGTATCTTTGTAGCGCTCTCATTGGTATTTAAAATAATTTCATGTATCTCTTTAGCAGAACTATCAATATCCTTAGTCTTCTCCACAAGGTCCTCTACGCTTTCAATGCCTTCATCTTTTAATGTATCTATTTTTCCAGTAGCTTTATTGAGTTCATCTAAATCCCCTTGATTTTGTGCTATTTTCTTACCTAATTCTTCAATATGTAAAACACCCTGTTCCATATCCTTAGCCTGATCACCTGCACCACCTGCTATCTCCTCTATTACCTTTGCAATCTCCTCTGCCGCCATGGATGACTGCTCGGTAGTAGCTGTTAACTTCTCAGAGGAAGATAATACCTGCTGTGATGATTCAGATATATTTTTGATCAAGGTGATTAGGTTTTTCTGCATAGTTCTTAGTGAATTGGCAATAGTACCTATCTCATCTTTTCTCTTTAAACTCTTCTCCAATTGGCTGTCTTTATTAATACGCAAATCATAATTAGATAATCTCTCAATATCTTTCGATAAGCTTATTATTGGTCTTGAAATAGAAAAGGACAGGCATATTGAAAATTTATCAATACACCTGCCCCAATGTTATAACTTTTTTTGATCTATTATTAGTATTTAAGGTACATCTGCATAGGATATGATAGGTATTCAACGTTATCCATTTTCTCTACAGTATAATATCCTGCAGGCGTCTCAAGCACCAAAGGAATGCGATTCACAATGGTAGCACAAGTATGTTCAACAGTTGCAGGTTTTTTTACAAAGAATGTCGTATCCGGTTCTCCTATGATCTTCCAGTCGCACATATCCCCATCATCAGGTCCATATACCTTACCTATACATTGTGTCTCGATAATGGGTCCCTGGAAAGTTTCAGTGGTTACAACAGCACTCATACCAATGCAGTTGCCCTTAGGAATAGTCTCACCAAGGGTCTTTGAATATAAATCAGTATCATAGAAATATGGAACACATTTTTGAGTTTGTGATTTTATTGTCCAACCCATCTTAGAGCATAATGCTTCGTTTGAATTCCATACATAAGCAGGCTCTAAGGTTTCAGGATGTGCAATCTGCTCTTCAAACTCCTCCGGTGTAAGTCCGACACCATGGGCCTTTGCCAGTGCAAGGCCATAATCCTCAACATTATAGCTCACTGCACCCTCTATTTTATCAATACGATGAACCCCTCCGGCTACGCAGCTTATCATATTCACCCAGTAGATATCCTGCATGCCAGATCCAGCAATGGTACAACCATTCTCCTTGGCCATCTTATCAAGCCTGTTTGTAATAGCAGAGGCAGTTGTCCATGGATATATGGCTTCCTCACAGGTAGTTATAACATTTATTCCACGGCTTATAAGCTTCTCAAAATGTGGCATTACATCTTCCATAAAGCTAAATAGGGTAACAACAGCAATATCCGCATCACATTCATCTAGCACAGCGTCAGCATCACTTCTAATCGGGACACCCAGCTTAACACCTAGTTCTGCCCAATCACCAACATCCATTCCGACAATTTCAGGATTGATATCAATTGCTCCAACAATCTCTGCACCCTTCTCATACAGATAGCGAAGAGTATACTTAGACATCTTCCCACAGCCATACTGAACAACACGAATCTTCTCTTTAAACATAGTTGCATCCCCTTCTTTATTATTCATCGGCTAAATATTTCAATATATACCGACGTTAATTATAGTATAAACCTTATAGTCGGAATAATGTCAACGATTGATTGTTATAAATTTAACTCTATTGGTATTTGTAACCTTAGGAACATACCACGCTCGTCCTCTTCTAAAAAGGGTAATTCAGCCAAAACCTCGCATATATAGTCACCAGAGATAATATAGCCCTTATCCGATACCTCATCTAAAAGACGATTTATATACTCCTTTTCCTTTTCAAATTCATCACAATATATACAAAGATATGTGTTAGCTGGAATAGATATGGTCAGATCATTTGGAACATAATCATTATCTACAAATACAAATACTTCACTTGAATAAAAATAGCGTTTTTCTAAATTTTCTTGTCGTAAAATAGTACCTGCATTACAAAAATAGATCTGAGGTATTTTATCATAGATCATATTTTTCTTTAATTTTCTTAGTAACATCTCATAAAAGTCAATCCCATGGTCATAAAAATTCATCCCTGAGTCAATGCAGTACATCTGCCGCTTTTCAATATACTCAATGGTGATTGTACCATCAGGCGGAGATCCTTCATACCGCTCATAGCTCTTTAAAGTGCGCTCAACTGCCCTTTTTTGATATTCCAGTTCACGAATTTGTGCATCAATTTCCATTATATTTTGTTTGAGCATATCTTTTACAGACTGGGATTCATTGCAATCCAATTGCTTTTTTATATCCTTAAGCGTCATCCCTGTAGATTTCATGTATTGAATCATATCCAATCTGGCACTTTGCTTGATACTATAGTAGCGATATCCCGTATTTTCATCAACAATGTCAGGCTCTAAAAGCTTTATCTTATCATAGTATCTCAAAGTTTGTTTAGATACATGATTGAGCTTTGCCATCTGCCCAATTGATAGTTTATCCATCCATATGACCCCCTGTGATTGCTTATGAAATATGATGATATCACAAGATAATATTTGACATAATTATACTTTCAACATATAAATCCAAAATCCTCTTGTTAGACCTTTATTTACGATAAAACTTGTCTGATCTATACAAAAAAGTATCAAAAAAGAGCCAGAGAAAAGATTCTCTAGCTCTTTTATAGTTAGTATAATTATCTGAGTAATTGTAGTACACTCTGAGGTGCTTGGTTTGCCTGCGGACCTTCAAATAGCTTTCACTATCTGCCAGACTATATCTTCAACCAAACCTACTATTTGGTTGTCGGGTACTTCGAGGGCACCTCCCGCCCCTACGCTTCTCATAGTCATAGCACTTATTTTAATTGCCTTAGACCGTACAAGCTAGTCGTTGAACCTTCTCCATCTTTTCAGAACAGGAGCTAGGCTGCTGATTATCCATTGTTTCATCCTTTTTCTTTTTGACCCTTCACGTTTACCGTTTCCAATTCCGTTGTAGGGAAAAAGGCTTTAGGAAGTTCCAGCAATTCACCCGATTTGCAATTAGAGATTGCTCTCTAATGGACCCGTAAACTCATTCCTCATATTATCTTAATAATTGTAGTACTCCCTGAGGAAGTGAATTTGCTTGAGCCAGCATTGCAGTAGCTGCCTGCTGCAAGATATTGTTCTTGGTGAACTCCATCATCTCTTTGGCCATCGTCGCCACAACAAGTTTCCCTGTTGACCAGACTATATCTTCACCCTCAATGTTATTTGAGGAGTCGGGTACTTCGAACACATTTTAGTGCCCTACGGACTTCATCACCATAGCTTTGCCTTAGGTGGTATGCCCTAGTCGTTGAACCCTCCCCAACCTTTCGATACAGGGGCTCGGCTGCTGATTGCCCAATCCCTTTATTTTTCAAACCCTCACGTCTGCCGTTTCCAGCTCCGCTGTGGTATAAAAGGCTATAAGGGTTTTCCAGCAATTCACCCGATGATACTCCTAACCGTTACCAGTTAGGACGACTGTGCCTGCACTGCTTATGCAGCTTCGGCATAATCAACGTCTCTTATACGGCTCTCTGCAGCCTGTAGGTTCTCTGCAGATGTATCAAGGTTCTTGATAGAATGCTCTAATCTATTCTGCATAGCACCAAGCTTGGAACGCTCTGCTGATACTTGTTCTATTGCTTTGTTTATAGTAGTTATTGATGTATCTGCTTTAGTTTGACTAGATACATCAATACCTACTTTTTTACTAGCATCTTCATCTATGACTGTCACATTAACAGTAGTAGCATCTGGTTTAGATGTTAACGCATCTGTTCCTAAAGTTGCTCCATCTTTAACTGCAACACTAATTCCAGCTTCGCTTGCTACTGTATCTAACGCTGCCTTTATATCCGCTTCAGTTGCTTCTATAGCCCCATCTTTACTGCTAGCAGTATCATAGGCAGCTTGTTTTAATTTAATAATTATTTTGTTATTCTCTTCATCGAAATCTGCAGTTGTGTCAGTAACAGCTTCATGTCCATCGCCTGTTTTTAAAGCTGCGAATTCAATACTTAATGTTTCACCAGTTTTACTTGTAACTTCTATATTAGTAGCACCTTGAACCTCGGTCGCTTTATATGCTACACCTTGAACATTCAATGCTTTAGCACTCATATCATTAATTGCTAAATCAACGTTTTGTCCACTATTTGCACCTATATGGAATTTCGCACTAAACTCTCCAGTCAATAAATCCTGAGTATTGAATTGAGTTGTTTCGGAAATTCTTGTAATTTCTGCTGCCAATTGATCTATTTCTTTTTGAATTTCGCCTCTATCAACTTCTACGTTTGTATCATTTGCTGATTGAACAGCTAATTCCCTCATCCTCTGAAGGATTGCATGGGTCTCTGTTAAGGCACCCTCTGCAGTCTGGATAAGTGATATACCATCCTGAGCATTTTTAGAAGCCATGTTAAGACCTCTGATCTGGCCTCTCATCTTCTCGGAGATTGCAAGACCTGCTGCGTCATCTCCCGCCCTATTGATCCTAAGACCTGAGGATAGCTTCTCTAAAGTCTTAGCAGAAGCATTGTTTGTAACACCGAGTTGTCTGTGGGCATTTATTGCCATCATATTGTTGTTAATTCTCATTTGTTATTCCTCCTTGAGTTTGTTTTTACCGGCGTCCTTGCCGATATATTTTATTATGAAGCCCTATACCGCTCGGCCGTAGCAGTATATCAGCCTCATTTTGTTACTCACTATATATATCGTATGGAGGATATAAAAACTTTAGGGTTTTTTAGCAATTTTTTTGCTTTTTTCATAAATTTAATTTAGTTTTGTTCTTTAAGCGCCTTTGCAATATCAGATAGGGATATGGATTTTGTATTAACCGCCTCTTTATTTACCTGCCTTACCTCATCTACAAGCTCCCGCCTTACAATCGCCATCTCCCCTGGCGCATCTATACCTACCTTGACCTTATCCCCTTCCACGCCTACTATGGCAATCCTTATATCTTTGCCGATTAATATCTCTTCACCCTTTTTTCGCGTCAAAACTAACATAATCTATTCCCCCTTTGATCCAAAGACTGGATAGCGTATGGGGTAATTCTGTGATAATATCACCTGTTTACCTAGATATTCCTTGGCATTTATCACTATAGGTGCTGCCAAGTTTACCGTCATCTTTTTATAATCATCAGGTATCACTACCACATTTAATAGGATTATATCCTTTCCATCCTCTATCTTAAGCTCTTTTAAGCAATCATCTGGCACAACCGGTGAATAATCAGGTTTTATATTGAAGGGGTTTACCACTACCATCGCTATATCAGAATCATCTACAGATTGCAGCCAATTAAGGGGCTGTATATCCTCAGGGGTAATTAATATGTACTTTTTTAAGCCTTCCAAACCTAAAAGTCCTTCTTCAAAAAAAATAACCCTATCGGCTGAATATTCTATCTCACCAAATCGGGTTGTATTTATCTTCATATATGCATCTACCTCTTTATCTATATAGTCTTGTTTAACTTCTTGCCTACATATTCCACCTTTATATCAGGCCATCTCTCCATATATATATCCACCTTATGCCGGGTAGCTTTTATATCAGCTGTGGTATGGACATACCACTGTATATCGGCGGGCCTTGGAGTTATCCGTATATTAGTTTCTCCCTCTTCTAGCTCTATCTTGGGGCGGGATGTAGGTGCACATACTAAATTCAAATCCCCTTCATATTTAAACATGGATTCAAAGGCTAGATCCACTATCGGATCCCTGCCTTCTTCTATGCGCATCATCCGATCTCCCGCCTCCGCTATATCCCCTATAGCCTCTACCCCAGATTCATAGCACTCATCATAATAATCATGAGCCAACTGCAGGGCAGGCTTTAGGCCTTTCTCAGCAAAGCACTGTGTCTGATCGATATGGATTTTAGGCTGTTTTACTCTAATATCCATATCCGCCTTTGGCTGGGATATATCAGCCCTTGGAGGTTCCTGCCTTATATCCATCCACGCCCTTTGGGTCCTTATACCGATTTGTCCGTAGACCTGAGTTATCCTAATATCCATATATCATTACCTCAAAAAATCTATCAATGTGGGCTGTATTATACGAGCACCTACCGCCAGGGATGAACGGTATGCCATCTCCGCCATCTTAAATTCTATAGTAGCCTCTTCCTGATCCACATCCTCTACCTCAGACTTTATCTTTTTATAGTTGTCCTCATCATTTTGAAAACGCTTTGACACCAATTCCAGCCTGTTGGTCTTGCCGCCTACCTCGGCTACCTGAGATAATATATCACTGCTCTTACCCTGGAAAAGGCCTATACATTCGTCTATAACCTCAGTCTGTTTTCCATTTTCCAAAGGATCACCATTTGAATTTTTGCCATCTAAAGCCTTGCTAAACTTGTCCAGCATTGCATATACATTTTTATCACCAATGCCCAAAAGCTCGCATCCTGGGGTCGATACATCCATATATACTCCAGGCCCTATTTCATACTTTATACCTTCATTTTTAAGCTCATCCAAATTATCCACTCCCGCTGGATCATTTGGATTATAGAGCACCTTCCCATTGTATAGTAGTTTGCCATCCTCATCTACTTTGAATGGCTTGTCCACCGTATTGTATCCACCAAATATATATCTGCCTGCAAAATCGCTATTTACCGTATTTACAAGCTGCTGTTTTAATTGTTCTATCTCCTTTTGTATATGCTGCCTATCCTCTGGAGTTTTAGTATCGTTTGCAGCATCTCCCGCCAATTCATAGGCACGTCCAAGGATACTGTTTATCTCCATCAAGGCAGTCTCAGTCTCATGGAGAAATGTTTGAGCATCATTTACATTATCAGAATACTTCTTCACCACCGACAGATCCCGCCTAGCCTGTAAGCTTCTAGTGATGCCCACAGGATCATCTGATGGGCGGCTAAATCTTTTACCTGTAGTCAATTGACTATGATATTTCTCCATCCTTCCAGCATTGTTATTCAAGTTTTGCATAAATCTATTTATAAGCATCGAATTAGTAACACGCATATTCCCATCCTCCTATCATCTGCCTACCAGACCGGTACGATTTATAAGGGTCTCAAGCATTTCATCCATTGCAGTAATGGTACGGGCAGCAGCCGAGTATGAATGCATATACGTTATTAGATTGGTCATCTCTTCATCTAAAGACACCCCTGATATGGAAAGCCTTTGATTTTGTATATGCCCAGTAAGTATTTGCTGACCCTTTGCCATCTTTGTGCTATGTGATGACTCTACCGCTAACTCTGATATTACCTTTTTAAAATAATCCTCAAGGTTCCCTATCAATATACCATCTTCTAGCTTTATATTGTTTTTATTGCGTATCTTAAGCATCTCCAATGCATTTTTATTATCTCCCCAATTCTTTATCTTTTGCTGATAATCTGGATCATTAGGAGATGACGGTTCCAATTTCTGTCCTGAACATGCTATGTTAAACACGCTCTCTAATATGGCATCCGATACCTTTATATTCTTAGCAGTTATGCCTTCAGGCGGTTCAAAGAAATTGATACCTGCACCACCTTCATCAGAAATCTCTAATTCGCTATAGGTTTTACTATCATTTGGTATGGGATATCCTTTGCTATGTACCTCATTAAATGCCTTTGTAAGTCCAGCTGCAAAATTATTAAGCTGTCTTATCATATATGGTATGCCCATATTATCAGGCGTATTGCCATCCCTCATATCCACATATCCCTTTATCTCCCCGCCATTTATGGGGACCTTCAGGTCACTGTCCTTCCAATATACATTGTTTAATTTATTAAGATACTGTGGTTCCCCTGTCTGTCCCTCATATATGGGATTATCCTTATCCGCCCTTACCTCTATAAGGTTATAATGCATATGATCTACCAGCGGCATACCATCTATGTCCACCCTAAATCTACCGTCGGGGCTTTCATAGTAATCCAACTTTATAATCTGGGATAGTTCGTCTAACAACATATTTCTCTTATCCCGAAGGTCGTTGGCCTTTTCTCCACCAACTTCGAATTTAAATATCTGTTCGTTTAGATCCCGTATCTGAACTACCATATCATTTATCTCATCCACTGTTACTGCAATGGCATCATTTTGTTCCTTTTGAAGCTGTACCAACTGGTCATAATAGTGATGTATGGACTCAGTAAGTTTTATGGCATCCTGCCTGACTAGAGTCCTTATCTCCTGACTCTCTGGGTTCTTAGACATCTCCTGCATAGAGGCATATAGATCTGCCAATGCTGCATTTATACTTGCATCTGACGGTTCTCTGAATATATCCTCTATATAGCCAAGTGTATTAGACTTTATGGTCCACTCCCCAAGATGCATAGACTCCCGCCTGTACTGCCTGTCCAAATACCCATCCCGTATCTGATCCAAAGACTGTATATCTACACCGCCACCTGCCATGCCCTTACCTACTGACCTATAAAGCCCCGAATTGGCCGGCGGGGGTATGGATTTTACAGTAAGCCTCTGTCTGGTATACCCTGGTGTATTTACATTTGCCACATTATGCCCCGTAACATCCAGACCTTTTTGGCTGGCATACAGCCCCTTCCTTGCTATTTCCAATCCATAGAATGTAGAACTCATCTTTTCAACTCCCCAAACGTTTTATAAAAATAAATTAGACCGATTTATCAAAAATTCCTGAAGAACCATTATTCTTCGGTGATTTGGCATCCTTATCATATACCGTGCCACTATTTAACTGTCCCGTGAGAAAGCTTAAGGAAAAACTTACGTATTCAAGATTGGCCTTTACAAGCTGCCTATTTATATCGTTTACTGAGCTCTGCTCTGATATTATACTGGACAATTTTTCCTTTATATTTCTAAGCCTGTCCTTCGTCAAATCGTCGGCATCCTCTATCAATTCGCTGATGGTAATAGTATTATTGGATAAACCCCGCTCTTTTGAAATCATCTCTACCTGTTTTTGCCTCTGGAGCTCTATTGTCTCCAGCTTTTTTATGAGCTCCTGCTCAGACTTTGTTATCTCACCCAGCTTTTTTACATCTTCTGCTAAAAGCACCTCTGTCTTTGACTTTGACAGTTCAAGTAACTCTGTCTGTATATTATACTGTACGTCCAATATATCAATAATCTTATCCAGATGAGTGCTCACATAAATCACACCCTTTTATCTAAAAATACACCCTTTATCATTTTTGTTGCAATATCTGTACTTTTTACATCATACTTCCCAGACTCTATCAATCTCTTTATATGTTCTACCTTTCCCATACGCACACCATCATCCTGTTTTGCGGCTTTATATGCAATGGACAGGGCTTTTGCGTCCGTTGACAGCTCTAGAGCATCCCCTTTTAGTTTGCCATTCTTCTCTTTTGCCTTAGATACATTGCCTTCCTTTGCCACATTGCTCCTATATAGGCCTGTAACATACGATATGTTCTTGTTCTCTATTTTCAAGCTCCTCACTCCCTACGTTACTTTTCATTTAATATATCGGCCATATTTCAAAAAACATTTAGGGTTTTTGTGGACTATTTTTTCTAAATCTATCAGCTGTATGCATATGCCCCTTGAAATCCAGGTCTTTACCCCTATTCGCTTCTTCATTAAGTCCCTTTTTGAGCTCCCTTGTCATGTCCTGTATACAATCTTGACAATATCTGCCGCTTCTTATGGGCCGTCCACACCTCTCACAGGGCAATCCCGGGCTTGCTTCCTTAAGCTCTAGCCTACCTTCACGCAAAAAATCCAATATATATTTCTCCTCCACGTCGGTGGCCTCTGATACATCCACCACATTGGCAGCAGGATTTTCATCTATATAGTCCCTTACTCTCCTAAACATCTCCTCAAGCTCCTGTAAACAGTTATAACAATAGTTGCTGCCACTATACTGATATATTCGCCCACACATCTTACAATTTCGTATGTCCATTATATTGCCCTCCTTCGCTTAAATTCTCCATATTTCTTCCTGTAGCAAAAGTAGATACATATACTCCCGCCGCCCTATTCTCCTTTAGTACCATGCTACAGGCATCTACCGTAGCACCTGTAGTATATACATCATCCACCAATAGTACAAACTTTCCCTCTAGTTTATAAGGTTCTTCTACAGAAAATGCATCCTGAAGATTTTTCAATCTCTGAGCCTTTCCTAAATGGGTTTGGGTAGGTGTATACCTCTTCCTGATAAGGCAGGTTTCACTAACTGAAATCCCCATCTCCCGCCCTATACCCTCTGCGAGGTAATATGCCTGGTTGTATCCCCGCTCCCGTTCCCTTTTTTTATGCAACGGTACCGGTATTATAATATCAATAGGCCAATTAATCTTAGATATCTCCCCTACCATAAAAGAAGACATAATACCACCTATATCAGGTCTATTATTATACTTTAGGTTATACACCATACGTTTTGCAACGGAGGTGTATTCAAATGCCGCTACAGCCTGTATAAATTCATGCCCTCCCGCCTTGCAATCTGGACACATGATCCCATCTGAAGCTATAGGCTTGCTGCATATTATGCACCTTGGTTCCTTTACATATGGAAGGGATATATAGCATGCTGCGCATAAGCCTTTAACAGGACTTTTACATGGCACCTTACCACAACTTATACAGCCCATATCCCCAGGGTATAGTATACCTAAAACAGCATCTAAGACCACCTTTAGATCCATATACTCCCCCCTATATCCCATCAAAGGGCAGTGCTACATCAGAAGGCACAGCAAAGATATTTTTAAACTGACTTTTTAATCCTGAATATCTCTCCGCTATGCGATTATTCTGGATCATATTTTCTATGGCAGACTCCCTGCCTACGATCACCACCATATCCCTAGCCCTAGTAACTGCAGTATACAAAAGGTTTCTAGTCATAAGAAGGGGTGGTCCCCAAGCAAGGGGCAGTATAACTACAGGAAATTCACTGCCCTGACTCTTATGCACTGATATGGCATAGGCAAGCTCTATCTCATCCAGCTGGGTAAAATCATATGTAACCTCCCGGCCTTCATCGAATATTACAAGCATGGTCTGATCCTCTTCATCGATGGAGAGTATATACCCCACATCACCGTTAAATACGCCTTCACCTTTCTCTATCACACGCCCCTTTTCGGTTACCTCCCATTCGGTCTTATAGTTGTTTTTTATCTGCATGACCTTGTCGCCTTCACGAAATATAGTATCCCTATAGAGCTTTTCCTTCTTGCCATGGGATGGAGGATTTAATACCTTTTGAAGCTCTATATTTAGGTTATTTACACCAATTAAGCCCTTTCGCATGGGGGACAATATCTGCATATCCTTTAGACTATCAAATCCGGTAAACCTAGGGAGCCTGTTTAGTGTAAGCTCCTTTATGGTATTTAATATATCTGCTGGAGCATGCTTACGTTCAAAGAAAAAATCCTTCTCCCGGACATTTAGGTATGGAAACTCACCATTATTTATGCGGTGGGCATTTACTATGATCATACTCTCCTGAGCCTGCCTGAATATCTCCGTGAGCCTTACCACCTTTATAATACCACTATCTATTATATCCTTTAAGACATTACCTGCTCCCACCGATGGCAGCTGATCCACATCTCCCACTAGCACCAATCTAGTACCGGGCATTAAGGCCTTTAAAAGATTATTCATGAGTATTATATCCACCATGGACATCTCATCCACTATCACCACATCCGCAGACAGCGGGTCATCCTCACCCTTGTTAAACAGATCCTCCCCTTCTGCATATCCGTATTCCAAAAGGCGGTGAATGGTCTTTGCCTCGTGCCCCGTAGTCTCGGTCATACGCTTTGCTGCCCTACCCGTTGGAGCAGCAAGGGCCACTTCCAGCCCCTTCCTTTCAAAAAGCTTTATTATACAGTTTATGGTGGTAGTCTTGCCGGTACCTGGACCACCGGTTATTACCACTACACCATTTGATAAAGACTCTAGTATTGCCTCCTTTTGCTCTTTGGCAAATATTATGCCCTCTTCCATTTGAAACTCCTTGAGTTTGTCCTCTATCTGGTCATATACCGGTTCAAACTCCACCATGGACATCTTCATAAGCCTTTTTGCTACGCCTAGTTCTGCATAATAAAATGGAGCTAGATATATGGCCCTATCCCCCTCTATGTCCTGGGTAAATATTGCCTGACGCATGGATAGGGATACTATGGCATTTTCTATAAGGATTTTGTCCACTCCAAGGATATTTCCCACTGCCTCCTTTAGCTTCTCTTCAGGTAGATATGTATGTCCATAGCCCACAGCCTGTGATAATACATAGAGCGTTCCTGCCTCTATCCTGTATGGTGAATCAAATGTTATACCCATACTCTGGGCTATGCGGTCGGCCGTCTTAAATCCTATTCCCTGTATATCCTGGGCAAGTCTGTATGGATTCTCCTTTACAACCTGTATTGTCATATCACCATACATCTTATATATTTTAACAGCAAAGGTAGTACTTATGCCATAGGTCTTTAGGAATACCATAACCTCCCGTATCTCCTTCTGCTCTGCAAAGGATCCATATATGGACTCAGCCTTAGCCGGGCCTATACCATCTACCTCAGTAAGACGCTCAGGATGAAACTGTATAACCTCCAATACATCAAGTCCAAACTTTTCCACCAGACGCTTGGCAGTAGCGGGACCAATACCCTTAATCAGACCAGATGCCAGGTATTTTTCCATACCCACAATGGTAGATGGAGCTACCGTCTCATAGTCAAGTATCTTTATCTGTGGACCATAATCCGGATGCATTGTCCACTCACCTGTTATAAGCACCTTTTCACCTTCATTGGCAAAGGGAATGCTGCCAACTGCAGTTATTTCCCCTCCGTCATCATCCTTTAGCTCCAGTACTGTAAAACCATTTTCCTCATTCCTATATATTATTTCCTGTACAATTCCGCTTATCTCTGCCATAATGGAGAATTCGCCCTCTCTACTAAACTTAAGTAAACTATCTTCCCTTGATTATATCATATTTATGCAGCAAATTAATTATATTTTGGGACAAGGAAAAAAGCTCACTATTCACCTCATATTCAGCACACTCCATCTTGCAGCAAAGATAGGTATAATCAGTCATATGCCTTGCAAAGGCCATACGTTTTTCGATTGTAGATAATCGCTCCAATATATCTATAAACTGCCCATCCTTCAATAAAACCCTACATCCACAATCTAAATCACATACCTTATCCACCGCTTTGAATACTATATACCCTGTAGCCCCATCATCCTTACCAATGGGTCTTCTAACCTTTATAGGAACCAGAATGGTATCGGGGGATAAGGGCAGCACATTCATAGTGCGCTGCCCGCTTATCTCTGAAGCTTTTTTGTTTACCGCCCTTATATCCTTTTGATAAAGTCTAGCAAGATTTGAAATGATAGTCTTTACACGCCTTTTATCCTGCCTTGTATCCCCTCCCTTAAATAAAAGTCTACTCCCATTTCCTCCCGCCTCGTCATAGCTTGGAAGCACCCCGTATAGCTCCTTTGTCACCCATAAATTTTCATCCAAAGCTGTGCCTTTATCCATCTTTTTCACTCCTTGCCGCTTTTTCCTTTATTATATATCGAACGTATGTTCTATGTCAACCGCCTTATTTTGTCGATTTCTGTAGATTGGATATGGCAGCAGCCAGTTCGTATATGGAGCGGGTGAGGGTTTCTAGCTTATTCTCTACCCGTACCAATAGGTATACAGATACCGCTATTGGGAACCCCAAATTTGCGATCACTGAAAACATCTGCTCCATAATACTCCTCCTTTCACATGTTTTAAAAGGGGTGCAAAATGCACCCCTTTAATCCATTACACCAGCTCGACAGGCTGAACATCGGTTACTATGATATTTGCCTCAACTACCTCCCCAATGCCCCCTGGAGTTGAGAATATATTTTTAGCTTTAATAAGGTCCATAGCAGACTTTATCTCTTCGCTAGTAATGTCCTCTCTAGGCTCGTTCAATGTAAGCCTAAAGTTTTTTCCCTCTCCAGTCTTAAAAACCATCTCTAAAACCCTTGCCATCCATCTCACCTCCCTTCCCAAGAGTAAATATCCTCCTTACTCTAGATATTTACGTATTCTGCCGGTATCACCCTGCGTATACTCTCAGTTGAATATACCTGAAGTCCTACAAGGGCTTGTGCCACGTCATATACATCCTGGTCAACGGCTGAAGGGGATATTTTGTTGAATGTCTTAGTACGGGTTATTTTTCTACCATTATCATCGGTTCCCAAATCAAACTTTAGCTGTAGACTCCCTTCCAGCGGCCTTATATCAAGTGCCATATTATCACCTCCTTCCTTGATCCTTACATATAATAGAATTACTTTAGGACCAAAAAAGGATATAAAAAAAGACTGAAAATTAATTCAGTCCATCATTTTAACCCATGAAATAGTTCGCTTATCTTTTCATCTAGCTCTCCAAGCTCATCCTTATCCATGATTTTTATAAAACAATAGTCCTGTGAGAGCTTTTCAATTATCCTTATAGTATCATCTTTAGAGCCTCCATCTATAATAATTAAGTTATTTAATATCTCATCTCTACCATCGGACTTAGTCCTTAGCATAATAGCCCTTACAACGCCCTCTATGGCACTTTGACAGTCCTTTGTCCATAGTATTACCCCATATCTGTTTGCCTTTTGATCCTTCTTAAACTGTATCTCTTCAAACAGCTTTATTATAAAGAATATAAAGCCAAATATGGCAAAAGTCCATACCAATATGGCCATATATGTATCAAGGTACATAGTAAATGCCCCCTTTTCAACGTTTTATACTGCATAATATGCAGCAAGTTTTAGTATCGTGAAAAGGGGGCATACATCTATGCTATATTATTTATCAAATGCCTGTTTTTTGATTGTATCTACCTTGTCAAGCTTTTCCCATGGAAGATCTATGTCCGTTCTGCCAAAGTGCCCATATGCAGCAGTCTGTTTGTATATAGGCCTTCTAAGATCTAATTTTTTTATGATTGCAGCTGGCCTTAGATCAAAATTTTTGTTTATAATTTCAACTATCTTATCATCTGAAATCTTGCCTGTGCCAAATGTATCCACCGTAATAGATACGGGCTTTGCAACACCTATTGCATATGCAAGCTGTATCTCACATTTGTCTGCTATACCTGCTGCTACAATATTCTTAGCAACATATCTAGCTGCATATGCAGCAGATCTATCTACCTTAGTAGGATCCTTACCTGAAAACGCACCGCCGCCATGCCTTGCATATCCACCATAGGTATCTACTATTATCTTTCGTCCAGTCAGACCTGAATCACCCTGGGGGCCACCAACTACAAACCTGCCAGTGGGGTTTATATAATATTTTGTATCATTATCTAAAAGCTCTGCTGGAACAACCGCTTTTATAACCTTTTCCATTATATCATTCTCCAGCATATCCCTATCCACTCGGGGGCTATGTTGGGTTGAGATTACCACCGTATCTACACGAATGGGCTTATCATCTTCATATTCCACAGTAACCTGTGATTTGCCATCAGGTCTTAGATAATCAAGCGCTCCATTTTTTCTTACCTTTGAAAGCTGCAATGTAAGCTTATGGGCAAGTGCTATGGCCATGGGCATATATTCAGGTGTTTCATTGCATGCATATCCAAACATCATACCCTGATCTCCAGCACCTGTAGCCTCATCATCCTGCATAGCACCCATCTTTGCTTCAAGTGCCTTGTTTACACCCATAGCAATATCAGGGGATTGCTCATCTATGGAAGTTATAACGGAACAGGTGCCTCCGTCAAATCCAAATTTCGCCCTAGTATAACCAATCTCGTCTACAGTCTGGCGCACTACCTTGGGAATATCTACATAACAATTCGTTGATATCTCTCCCATTACCAATACCATACCTGTGGTAACCGCTGTCTCACAGGCAACCCTCCCATAGGGATCCTGCTCCATTATGGCATCTAATATTGCATCTGATATTTGATCACACATCTTATCTGGATGTCCTTCTGTAACAGACTCAGAAGTAAATAGTCTTTTCATAAAAGCTCCTCCTCAAAAAAATATAAACTTGGGTACTGCAACCAGCATTCCTCAAAAGGGCATAAAAAAACCCTCAAATAAGGGTTTCTATAAAACAACCCTCATCTTTCAGGAAGGCTAATGCCATCCTGTGGGAATTGGCACCAAGTCAATAAGACTGGTTGCCGGGTGTCATCGGGCCCATCCCTCAACCTCTCTCGATAAGGAAATTATTCAAATTTTATGCCTTTACTATAGCATATTCTGACATAGGTGTCAATCAAAAAAAATAGACCCAGGTTTCGGGTCTATTTACTAAATACATGATTTCCTATAGATACTGCATAGACTGCACTTCTTTCCTTCATCCATCTTGATGTGGCTATTTTGGGATTATAATAAAATAAACATCCACCAGTAGGATCATTCCCCAATATGGCATCGAAAGCAGCCCTATAGCTCTCTTCGTCGGGCGGTAAATTGATCTGCCCGTCTATGACGCAAGTAAATGCGTTTTTTTGGTATACTACTTCCGTTAACGTATTGGGAAACAAAGGGGATTCTATCCTGTTTATCATAACTGCTCCAACCGATACCTTGCCTTTGTAGGATTCTCCACGGGCTTCACCATGTATTACATGGGCAAGTAAATGGATATCCTGTGCCTTTCAATCGGTAGTTGTGCATATTTCATCTATTTTTGACCCAATATAGTCCTGACCATCCCTTTGCTGTGCAAAGGCGACTGTTGGATTTATCATATATATAGTCAGGAGGCAACAGCAAAAAACTTTTTTCATGCAAAATCCCTCCTTACGAAATATAGTTTATCTTTTTGAGTGATAATAATACATAAAACTTCTGCCATTTTGTGATATAATTTGAATTAAAAAATCGGAGGTTTTTTATGAATATTGAAAAAGCAGATTTTATTATAAAAAATATACATATACTCACTATGGATGGAGAAAAAAGGCAATACAAAAACGGGGTAATTGCCATAACAGGTGATACCATAAGCTATATAGGGGATAATATGCCCCATATGGATGCAAAAAACATAATCGATGGTAAGGGTAAAATTGCCCTCCCCGGCCTTATAAATACCCACACCCACTCTGCCATGATAATATTTAGGGGCTATGGCAATGACCTTCCACTATGGGACTGGCTATCTAAAAAAATGTGGCCGCTAGAGGATCAGTTAACCGCCCAAGATGCATATTGGCTCTCACTCCTTGCTATGGCTGAGATGATACAAAGTGGCACCACCACATTTTCGGACATGTATATGTTCATGGATAAGACAGCGGAAGCCACCTCATCCTCCGGTATGAGGGCGGTACTTGCACGTGGGCTTCAAGGACCTGATGATAAATCAAATCTTCGTATGGAAGAAACCAAATCACTATATAAAGACTGGCATAATGGTGCAAATGGTCGTATAAGGGTTAGGGTAGCACCCCATGCCATATACACCTGCTCCACCAAATACCTCAAAGAGTGTATAAAACTTGCAATCAGTCTTGATACAGGTATGCATACCCATGTATCTGAAACCCACAAAGAAGTAGAGGATTGTCTAAAGGCAAATGGCAAAACCCCTGTTAAATATCTATACGATCTAGGTTTTTTTGATCTACCTTCAATTGCAGCCCATTGTGTACACCTAAATGATGAAGATATTGATCTGTTAAAGGAGAAGAACGTACAAATAGCCCATTGTCCAGCAAGCAATTTAAAGCTAGCAAGTGGCATTGCCCCCATACCTAAGCTTGTGAAAAATGGTATTAATGTTGCATTAGGCACCGACGGTGCATCTAGCAACAACAACCTTAGTATGATGAAGGAGATGAACCTAACATCAATTATACACAAAGGTATAACAGGAGATCCTACCATAATTCCCGCACCCTATGCCCTTGAAATGGCCACTATAAATGGTGCAAGGGCACTTAATTGGCAAGATGAGATTGGAAGCCTCGAGAAAGGCAAAAAAGCAGATGTAATCCTTGTAGATACCTCAGCTCCACATTGGCAACCTATAAATGATATCCCCTCCAATATGGTATATAGCAGCCAATCTAGTGATATAGATACGGTTATTGTAAATGGAAAAATTCTGATGGAAGATGGTATCTTGAAGACCATAGATCTAGATAGGGTATATTATGAGGTGAATAGGATAAGGGACAACTTGATGTTTCAATCATGACTAAACGGTTTATTATGTAAACAAGAGGGTTTTTAAACTTATTACTATTTTGTAATCATTAATTGAAAGATATATAAGATATTTGTAAAACTTTCGAAATATATTTTGGTTATAATAAGATTACAGAAAGATTAACTCATAATAAACGGAGGGGACGCCATGAAAATGTTTTTAAGATCGGATGTGGGCAGAGGAATTACAGGAGCATTAATATCGATAGCCTTAACGTTGGCAATATTGTTCCCCGTAATATTTATGGAAATGTTTTCATATTTCGTAAGATAAATATTTAACATAATGATAAAGGACCATATGGTACTCAGATGAGTACCATATTTATTTTTTGGCCTTTGCCATAGCATTCCTGTATTGACTAGGAGACATGCCTGTATGTCTTTTAAAAAATTGGCTTAGATAATACTCACTTGAAAAACCACATTTGTCAGCTATCCATGCCACCGTTTCATCACCTTGCAAGAGTGCCCGTTTCACATGACCAAGCCTTATACCATCTATATATTCCTTAGCGGTCTTCCCCGTATTATGCTTTACTATACGGTTTATCTGCCTCCTACTCAAAAACATATGCTTTGATATGTCATTAAGGGTTATACCTTCTGAATAGTTATCCTCTATAAAACGATGTATCTGCTCCATGCGGGCATACGACGTACTGCGCTGTGGTATCTTGTATGCATTGGAATTACTATCTGTAAGGATACGCACCGACTGGATTATTATTTGACAAATAAGGCTCTGAATACGGGAATAAAATCCTATCTCCCGCCTACTAGCCTCTTTAAATACCTCATCCATCAGCTTCACTATGCCACATGTATCATCTACTGCCCGTGGATCATCGTTATTTAATGCATCCAATATGGCCTGTATCTCTTCTGTATTACCATATTCTTTATTATTCAATAGCTCTATATCACAGTTTATTGCATACTCCATGGAAGGAGAATCACCCACAAGGCGCTGCTCATGAAAAATTCCAGGGCCTGTAAGGTAGAATTGACCTTTGTTTACCAAAAACTCCCTCTCATCTGTAAATATACGGTTCCTGCCTTCCACTATATAGTGGAATTCATATGACGAATGTCTATGTCTCACAATTATGGGATTATCTTTATTAAAGGGTTGAGCACGAAACCACAATATGTTTATCCTCAAAGCATCCAATTGAAAATCCAGATCTAAAGACATTATATCCCTGGATGATATATATATATCCATAATATCTCCTGCTATATTATTTAGTATATGCAAAAAAGCAGTTGACTATATATGTCAACTGCCATATGTTCTGGTGGAGGAGGATGGATTCGAACCATCGAAGGCTGAGCCAGCAGATTTACAGTCTGCCCCCTTTGGCCGCTCGGGAACTCCTCCCCATTGCAACCGCCTTATCGGCTGCAATTCATAATTATAGAGCAAAACTTTTAAAATGTCAACCACTTTTTTTATTTTTATTAATTAACCCATACAGCCGTACCCTCAGGCATATTTTCGTATATCCAACGGCTATCCTCAACAGAGAGGCGTACACATCCTGATGTGATCCTCTCACCAAGCTCCGGCTCCTTTACATTTTTGTGTCTATCCATGGCCACTGAGTGGAATAGATAGGTGCCGTTAAATCGAACCCAATTTTTTGCACCACTTTGAAATTGGTCTGCATAAAACCACTCCCCCCTGTCAGCTATGCTAAATAACCCTCTGGTAGTGGGAGATTTATTACAACCTGTGGCGCATGGCATTACCCTCTCTATTTTCCAATTATCTTTACTACCTTTAAATACATATGTATGTTGCCTGTCTATGTCCACCCATATAAAATATTCGGTTTCACTTTCAAATTCATTATAATTTGCAAAGCCCTCTAAGTCCTCCCTATTTAAAAGTTTGGTGTTTACAGGACTATCAGGTGGAATATTCAAAACTGAATAGGGTAGCCAGCCTTCCATATCTTTGAATTTCACAAGATACCATTTTGCCGTCTTATCCTGTAATATCTCTACCTTTTCCCCTACAGATACATCCGCTAATTTCTCTGCACCAGATGATGGCTGTGAATATAGCTTTGTATCCGATTGTACTTCTGCCATGACAATATGGGGCTTAACTAGCGAAGCATAATATACCTCTAGATTTTCTTTTCCATATATGCCTTCGCTATTATCAATAACCCTATATGCAGGTTTTGGCATATCCATTGTAATATGGTTTTGATTATGTATATCTTCATCATCTTCTAGACTTTTGTTTGCATTGCCTGTTGTTGTCTTTTCTTTATCATATACACTAGTATTATTTAATGAATCATCCATTACTACTTCGTTGCTGTTAAATATAATCACGCAACATATAAGGGCTGCCAGTACAATTGTTATTAAACTTTTGTATTTTTTCAACATACAATCTCCTCTTGTAATTTCGATCTTATATCCTTATTATGAACATATTTTTCCTATCTTGCACATAATATTATAAACTAATATTTTAATGTTGACAACCTACTTTAATATTACCCAGTTAAACCTTTTTTTAAAAATAGCATTGATAAATTACTGCCTACGTGGTTATAATTAGCTTAGGTATTTTTTAAGGAGTGTTTGAATATGAGTAATGTACATATAAATAATTTTGAAAACGGTCATATCCATTTTATAGGAATAGGTGGCATAAGCATGAGCGGACTCGCAGAGATATTGCTAACAAAAGGATATACAGTTTCAGGTTCCGATATGCAGGATTCACCCATTTTACACAAACTTTCTAAAGATGGAGCACACATATATATAGGACATGATAAATCCCATATAGCAGGAGCCGATTTAGTAGTATATACAGCTGCCGTCCATGACGACAACCCAGAGATAATAGAGGCAAAATTGCAGAACATCCCCCTTATGGATAGGGCTACCCTACTTGGGCAAATCATGCAGTCCTTTAAGTTTCCCATAGGTGTAGCAGGTACCCACGGCAAAACCACCACCACATCCATGCTATCGATTATAATGCAGGATGCAAAGTTGGATCCTACAATACTGGTAGGTGGGGAATTGGATGCCATAGGTGGCAATGTACGTACTGGGAATAGCAACTATTTTATTACCGAAGCCTGTGAATATGTGGAAAGTTTTTTGAAATTCTATCCCTATATGGGCTTGATATTGAATATTGATCAGGATCATTTGGATTATTTTAGAGATTTGGATCATATATATAGTGCATTTTTTAAGTTTGCCAAACTCATACCATCGTCTGGGTATTTAATAGGATGTAACGATGATCCTAGGGTATCAAAACTTCTAACTGAAATGGACTGTAACATAATAACCTATGGCATAGATAATGCGTCTAACTGGATGGCATCTAATATACAGTATGATAAACAAGGGCATCCATCCTTTAATGCTTCATACAATGGGCAAGACATGGGGCGTTTTAATCTTAATGTACCAGGAAGTCATAATGTATACAATGCCCTTGCTGCATGTGCTGCTGCATATGCCATGGGTATATCACCTGATATCTCCAGAGAAGCCCTCAAACTCTATACAGGCACCCATAGAAGATTTGAGACAAAGGGCGAAGTAGGAGGTATTACCGTAATCGATGATTACGCCCATCATCCTACTGAGATATCAGCTACCCTGTCCACTATTGAGAAGATACCCCACGGAGATGTATGGTATATATTCCAACCTCATACCTATACGCGGACAAAAAAATTATTTGATCGATTTATCGATACCCTAAAAGGAGTTTACAATCTAATCATAACGGATATATATGCAGCCAGAGAACAGGACACTGGTGAGATACATTCAAAAGATCTGGTGGAAGCTATAAACAAAAACGGTGGTCATGCCATATATATATCCTCATTCTCTGATATAGAGGATTATGTAAAATCCCATGCAAAGGCGGGAGATATGGTAATTACCATTGGTGCAGGCAGTGTATATAAAATAGGAGAAGAGATTTTGAATAAATAAGAAATAAAAACATATCACATAGTAGAGGCACCTCTCATATTATGAACTAAAGCTAAATATTAAGAGAGGTGTACTGTATATGAATGACGTTAAAGATATGGAAAACAAAGGCTTAGGCACCCCTAGTTCAAGCGGTCTCGGTGGTCTAGCTGGTTTATTCGGCGGCGGCAATTTTTTTACCATACTTATAGTTATATTCTTTATCTTCATATTGTTCGGCGATGGATTTATACTAGGTAAAAACAATAACGAATAATGCAATACTTAAAAAGGGAGCATATGCTCCCTTTTGTCATTCCCAACTACTTAGATATTCAGCCTGTTCATCCGTTAGCCTGTCAATACTGACACCTAGTGCCTTAAGCTTCATTTCAGCTACCTGTTTGTCTATAAACTCCGGTACCTTATATACCCTATTCTCCAGCTTATCATGATTTTCAGCTATATACTTTGCCGATAGGGCCTGAAGGGCAAAACTCATATCCATTATTTCAGCAGGATGTCCATCTCCCGACGCCAGATTTACCAGGCGACCTTCAGCTAATAGATTTATTATCCTACCATCCTCCATTACATAGCCATCTATATTGTGGCGCATGGGCTTTTTAGAGATGGACATATTATCTAAATCTCTCTTCCATATTTCCACATCAAAATGTCCCGCATTTGCAAGCAATACCCCATCCTTCATCTTTTCAAAATGCCGATTTGTTATAACCTTATTGCATCCTGTAACGGTAATAAATATATCGCCTATAGCTGCTGCGTCATCCATGGACATCACCCTAAATCCATCCATTACCGCCTCTATTGCCTTTATGGGATCTACTTCCGTTACTATTACATTACCACCTAATCCCTTTGCCTTGGCGGCCACGCCTTTTCCACACCAGCCATAACCTGCTACAACCACGTTTTTGCCCGCTACTATTAGATTGGTAGTACGCATTATGCCATCCCACACCGACTGGCCTGTACCATATCTATTATCAAACAAATACTTACAATAGGCATCATTTACAGCTATCATGGGAAACTTCAAAAGTCCTTCCCGTTCCCTAGCCCTCAGCCTTATAACGCCTGTCGTGGTCTCTTCACTCCCGCCTAATACATTATTTGCAAGGTCACTGCGAGTAGTGTGAAGAAGATTTACCAAATCTCCCCCATCATCTATTACTATATCCGGCCCAAAATCCAGTGTTTTATTGAGATGAGAAAAATACTCCTTCTCCGTAGCCCCATGCCATGCGTATACATTAAGCCCCCCCTTTGCAAGGGCTGCGGCTATTGGATCCTGAGTAGAGAGGGGATTACTGCCGGTAACTGCTACCTCTGCCCCTCCTGCTGCAAGCACCGTACACAGGTATGCTGTTTTTGCCTCCAAATGCACCGATACAGATATCTTCTTCCCTGCCAGAGGTTTATTTTCTATAAATTCTTTCTCAATATGGTTCAAAAGGGGCATATATCCCCTTACCCATTGTATGCGTCTATCACCTTCAGGGGCTAGATTTATATCCCTTATGATATTTGACACTATATCATCTCCTTTATTCGTTATTATAGATAGCTTTTCCCTTTGATTATAACAAATTTTGTGGTATAATGTACATAGCTCCCCGATATAACAATTTTTTCATTTCAGTTGTTACAAGTTTTCTTCCAGAAGAGTTCCTAAACCTTTGTAAATGGCGGGAGCTTATAAAATGTAGGGAGGGAACAAAATGTCTGCCCAAAATGAAGTATTTGTAAAGGAGTTCAATGCCGATATGGGTGAACTCTCAATCAATGTAGCAGGTTCTAAACACTGGAAGAGATTCGCTGCTAGTCAAATAGCCGAAATCAAGAAGAACAACATCGAACAGAAAAAATTATTTGGTAAGAAATCTGTACAAAGACTAGAAATAGTTGTGGATGGCGATGAAAGCACTTATATAATACAAAAGGACAAATTCAAAGATGATTTCGAATGGGTTGAAGATGTGCTTAAAAAATTCGCAGAAAAAAACAAGATAACATTTGAGGGATAGAATAAAGTCCAGGCAGAGCCTGGACTTTATTCTATCTATTATTAAAATTTCACCTTAAATGTCTTTATCTCATAGGGCTTTATATCAAAGGTAATGCTATTGCCATCTATATTTATATCTTCCGTATCCTTCTCCATAAGGTTACATTCCCTAGCTTCCTTAAGATCCTTAAAGAATGTCAGGGTAGCTTTTGTACGCCTGTTATAGCATTCATACATCCTTATTATGGTATGATCCGTATCTTCAGCCTTCTTTACTACTTCTATTATAACATTTTCTGCATCTACCTGAACCATGGACATGGCGGATGGCATACTCCCGCCATGGGGCTGTTCTACCTTTGTATATAGTGGCACATTTAACTCGTATGCCATCTTGACTGTGCCTGCATCTCTCCAGTCCCCTCCGTGCGGATATAATGAATAGGTAAATCTATGCTCTTCCCTATCAGCAGTAGGGTTAGGCTCCATACCTGATTTTAAGAGTGAAAGCCTCATTATGCTATCCTTTATATCATAGCCATATTTGCTGTCATTCATAAGGCTGACACCAAATCCATCCTCTGATACGTCTGCCCATTTATGCGCACATACCTCAAATCTTGCCCAATCCCATGATGTATTCCAGTGGGTTGGCCTCTCAACATTACCATACTGTATTTCATATGTGGCCTTTGGTGCCAGTACATCCACAGGAAACGCAGCCTTTAAGAGCACCTGATCTTCCTTCCAATCCACATAGGTTTCAAAATCTATCCTGGATATATCCCTATATATGCATATATCCTGAATGATGGTAGAATCCTGGAATTTTCTGTAGATACGCAGTTTGCCCATTACTGCACCATTTTCCACAACTTCTATCTTCTCCACATCGTCTACTTCCCACATCTTTTCCTGATAGAATATGTCTATATCCCAGTTATCATAGTTCATAGGTTTATCTTCAAAGGCCTGCAATACATTACCCCTTTCGCCAGGCTTTAATACTTCGCGATCGTTTTTCTTATCATACATTGAGGTAAATGTACCCTTTTCATCCATATCAATACTAAAGAAGTCGTTCTCCAGTCTAGCTTTAGATACAATCATACATTCTTCGTTATTTTCAGTGCCCTCTGTCAGTTCAAAACATTTGTAACCCTTTGAGGGAATATCCTTTGCAAAGAATGCCAGTTTCATTTCCCCATCCTTTTCTACCATCTGAGATGGCAGTATATTGCCTTTTTCATCCATAACCTTTGGATGTTTAATACCATCGGGTAGACTTACAAATGCCACATCACTCCTTGTAAAAGACAGTGTATTGTATACTATCACCGACGGCTTATCTAAGGATATGTTCGCAGAAATAGTATCAAGGGCCTTTTTAGCCATATCTTTACCATTATTTAATATTTCCTTGTATTCTTCCTTGGTAACATCATATACCTCTTTTATAGAAGAGCCAGGAAGTATGTCATGGAATTGATTTCTTAATATTATCTCCCAATTGTCATTTAATCTCTTTTGCGGATACTCATATCCCACATGACCTGCGAGGGATGACAAAAACTCTACATCCTGATATAAAAGCTCGCTTTTCCTATTATCCCTTTTGTTCCTTGCCATAGATGTATACGTACCCCTATGGTATTCAAGGTATAGTTCTCCTACCCACTTAGGCAGATTTTTTTGATTGGACACTTTTTTATCTAAACGTTTAAAGTATTCACCTGCAGTGCCCATCTGTACCTTTGGACAGTTTGGTATACCCTTTGACATACGCCTTGCATTTTCCAGCATATCCTTGGTAGGGCCACCACCACCATCCCCATATCCGAAGGATATTAATATATCATTATTTATATCCTTTTGCTGATACCTCTCCCATGCACCCATTACGGCACCCGGATGTATATATCCATTATATGTGGTAAAATGACCTGCCCAGTTAAAGTTTGCATCTCTAGTAGTAACAAAATGGGTAAGCACCTCTGTACCATCTATGCCTTCCCACATAAATGTATCATAGGGAAGTTTATTAAATTGGTTCCAGCTTATCTTGGTAGTCATAAAATAATCTATATCGGATTTTTTAAGTATCTGAGGAATAGCAGCACTATACCCAAATACATCGGGCAGCCATAGCACACAATTCTTTACGCCAAACTCTTCCTCAAAAAATCTTGTACCAAACAATATTTGCCTAACAAGTGATTCACCGGATGTAACATTACAATCAGCCTCTACCCACATGGCCCCATCTGCTTCCCAGCGTCCTTCGCCTATCTTTTGCTTTATGCGCTCATAAAGCTCTGGGTGATCCTCTTTAACAAACTTGTATAGCTGAGGTTGACTGGACATAAACATATACTCAGGGTATTCATCCATTAGATTAAGTACAGTAGCAAAGCTCCTTGCTGCCTTTTCCCTGGTTTGAGCCACAGTCCAAAGCCAAGCTACATCGATGTGTGTATGGCCAACACAAGTAGCTATGACATCATCATAGTTACACATTTTTTCATAGAATTCCCTTTGTAAAAAGGCATCAGCCTCGTCTATGGAGTCATAAAACGCCTTTGAATAAGGTTTTCTAAGGTCTAAGATGTTTATGGTTTCGTTGAGTACCTTTAAAATATCTATAGTGGTCTTGTTGTCTTTATCCATACCACTTGCCACTATTGCCGGTACCTTTATGTTGTAATAGATATTTCGTATCTTTTCATCAAGTGCCACAAGTTGAACTAAGAGATCTGCTTTTTTATCATCCATACCGCTGTATGCATGAAGGTCTATCTGATATTCATCTCCCGCCTTTGCCTTACGAGATAGTATCACCTCCCGGTGATTGACATCTAATCCTTGAACCATCTGTCCATTTACAAAAAGTATAAACTGGGGATTTGTAGCATCCCATCCGGTAGCACCAGTAGATACGTATAATGCCACCATTTTACCATCAAACTGCTGAGGAACCTTTACTGTGGTCCTAAACCAAGCATGTAAATCCCTGCCGCCCCATTTTTCACCGGTTGTAAACTTTTGCCATGACGATTCATCTTTATCTACATCAACTACTTCTTTAAAATTGCCTTCCTTCATTAGATAATCATTTACCCTAGTCCTATCTAAATAAACATAGCTATTTAGCTGACTTGCTATTTTATTTATTCTCTCTAACGTGAAAAACATCATATCACTCCTCTCAGCATACATTATATCTTGTTAGGCACAAAATTATAATAAGATAGAAGGACATAAATTTAAGATTTTGGGACATAATCCATATATTACTCCATAGCAATATTAAGTCTTATACTGCCATAAGCTGTAGATCCATCTATTGATATGGATGGCATATTTTTTATAGATATTAAAGATCCGCATTCGGTAAATATAACAGGGGGTGCCGCAAAAATCTTTAAAAGGCACTTTTCCTCTAGCAATCCTATGGCTTCATCTGCTATAATACTGCTCAGTTTTGATATAGTAGCAAATACCTTGTACTGATGTATATTGTCATAACTTTCTCCCGTTATATTATTTGCCACATTTATCGCCAAACGGGGCTCCATGTCAATGGCAAACCTTCCACTCACACTACCTGAAAAGTCAATTATGTATGTCAACCCAAATGATCGTAATTCTCCCTTTTGCTCGTATACCTCATCCTCAAACGCCACTTCCACTCCCGTCATATTGAATATTACATTAGCTGTACTGTCTATAAATGGCCAGTATAATACCTTGTCCACGACGACAATACCCCCTTTGTTTTCATCCCTTATCCCGTTATAAGGCTTTCCATTCTATGACCCATTAACTCAATATCTACTACCTCATCTGACAAACCGGCGTTATGCACACTCTTTGGCATGCCATATACTACACAACTATCTGGACTTTGGGTTATACAATAGCACTTGCAATTATCCTTAAGCTTTTTTACTCCCACCTTTCCATCACTCCCCATACCTGTCAGGACAGCTGCCAATATCCTCTTATTAGCATATGATTGTGCTACCGAATCAAACAGTACATCAGCAGCTGGTTTAACTCCATTTACACTTTTCGCATCTATAAGCCTTATTACCTTTTTTTTCCTCTCCTCCACTACTATCATATGCAGACCGCCCTTGGCGATTATTATCCCTTTTTCTCCTATTATGTCTCCATCTTTTGCTTCCCTTACCTCAAGGGCACATTTTTTATTTAGGGAGTCAGCTAGCATCTGAGTAAAATTGGCTGGCATATGCTGTACAATTAAAATAGGAACATCAAAATCTTTTGATAAATTCGATAATACCTTATCTAGCGCAGAAGGACCCCCAGTAGATGATGCAATTAATACTAAGTCAAAATTCCCCATTTATGTCACCTTTGCTAATTTTTATTGGAATATATAGGATAAACTATACCATATACTCCGGAATTTCAATAATTGACATATTGACCAAAATTAAAACACAATCTTTGACCAATATTAACTTTTCTTGCCTAATACTATCTACATTTTATTATAGATCAAATTCCCTATATTGACAAAGGTTAAATATTATTATATTATAGTTATTGTAAATATATGTAATATATTCTAACCATTTTTATCTCTTTCTGAGGAGTGATATGTATGTTAGACATACTGCAAACGAGGCGCAGTATAAGAAAATTTAAAAATCAATCTGTGGAGGAGAACAAGATAGATAGGATAATAAAATCGGCTCTATTGTCTCCTTCATCGATGAACACACGTCCATGGGAATTTGTAATAGTGGATGATAGCCATATAATATCTGAGCTATCAAAATGTAAACCCAGTGGCGCTGATTTTTTGTCAGGTGCACCCCTTGCAATAGTGGTATTGGGAGATGAGAACAAGAGCAATGCATGGATAGAAGATACCTCTATAGCATCCATTATAATGCAGTTGGAAGCCCATGCTTTAGGACTAGGTTCCTGCTGGATACAGATAAGAGGCCGCAAACATGAAGATGGCTATTTTGCTGAAGATTACATACAGAGGCTTTTGTCCATACCTAAGCATTTGCGTGTAGAATCCATATTGGCCATAGGATATCCCGACAAGGAAAAATCACCCCATGCCAATGATGAAATGCTATTTGATAGGGTGCATAGAAATAGTTATAAAATTTAATCTAATATTCACCTTCCTTCAATTTGTGCAATATGATGATATTAATAGACAGTTTGAAGGGAGGATTTTTTTATGTTATCTAACAATGATTTTATCGAAATGTCACTTATGACACATCTTTTTTTTATGAGAATCATGAAGGAGCACACTATATTTTTAGAAGCATCACTTACGCCTAAGGATGTAGACTTAGCCATACAGGCAGACAATGCAAAAGAGCAGTTTACCGATCTACTTATGGAGGCTACTGCACTATCAAAGGGGGTTATTCAACCTAAGGGCGACTATACCTGTGGTATAGTAACAAACTATACGGTAAATGCTGAAATGGCTACACAATTTTTAACCAGCATACCCATAGATACAAATTTAACGACAGCTGAACTTTCCCTAAGGGATATACCCCCTATTAAAAAGCCCTATCCTCATTACCTAATATGCAGGGTTTACGAACTTAATCAAAAAGCCATACAGGCTACACAATCAATTATTGATTTTAAAGCTCAACTTGAGAGAAATGTTTTAGAATGTAGAGTATTTACCCACCTATACCCAACCCTCTTACATCATGTATTCGAAGAGGCTAAATTTTACTTAAATCTACTTATAATGCTGCATAACAGACTGGACAAGGAATGTATCTATAACATAGTTTATCAGGAGATATTCTGGAATCATATAATGGGTGAACATGCGGAATTTATAAGGGGATTTTTAGACCCTGAGGAAAAGGAACTTTTCCATACTGCAGATGAATTTGCCGAACGATTTGAAAAACTGGTTGAACTGGCAGAAAAGGCGGCAAATGATCCAGAGCTTATCCCCTCCGTTACCAAGGAGAGCCTTGAAAATACCGTAGAACTTAGGGATTTTAAAAAGGACAGCACCGAAGGCATACTCAGTTGCAAGATAAAATCGATAATAATCCCGCTGCTCTCAGATCATGTGCTTAGGGAGGCAAACTATTATATACACATTTTATCTATGCATGATCAATAAAACATTAATTCAAACTATTCTAAATTATAGTACTTTAAAAAACGTTTGCAAGTATGCTTAAGTGGTATTATAATATGAGGTAGAAAATAAATATTACCAAGCTCTAATGCCAAGGATAATATCTAAGGCAGAGGAATATTTGGATTGGGTCGTAAACCATGCCCTTTTTCAAGGATATTCTTCTGTAACCTTGAAAAAGGGCTTTTTTAATGTAAGAAACGAGGTGAATTACACATGAATAGCACCATAAGAGCTGATAGGCTACATATAGGTATCTTTGGAAAGCGAAATGCCGGTAAATCCAGCCTTATAAATGCCATAACAGGACAGGATACCGCATTAGTCTCTAAAATCGCTGGTACCACCACCGATCCCGTCTATAAATCCATGGAAATACCGCCAATCGGCCCCATTGTAATAATAGACACCCCAGGCATAGACGATACTGGGGATTTAGGCAGCATGAGGGTTAAAAAAACAAAAGAAATACTTAGAAAAGTAGATATAGCCATAATAGTGGTATCACATGATGCGCCATGGGATAAAAATGAATATGATCTATCCTCTGCCCTATCAAAGGCAAATATCCCATATATTATTGCAATAAACAAATGGGATGAAAATAAAGAGTATAAAATTCCAGAACATATCCCCAAAGTCCCAATCATATACACTTCAGCTAAGGATAACTACGGTATACAAAAACTTATATCAGAGATATGCAAATTGAAATCACCCGATGATAATATGATGCACCTAGTAGATGGACTGATAGATACTGGGGATACTGCCATTTTAGTAGTGCCAATAGATAATGCTGCTCCAAAAGGAAGGCTTATACTCCCCCAGCAGCAGGTGATAAGGGATATATTGGATCATAACGCCTATGCAATTATTACCAAGCCAGACGGGCTAAAAGATATACTCCAATCACTCAAAGCATCTCCTAATGTGGTTATAACCGATTCTCAAGCCTTTAGTTATGTAGATAAGATAGTACCTTCTAGTATCTTCCTTACTTCCTTTTCTATCTTATTTGCTAGATATAAAGGAGATCTAAGGCTGTTTTATGAAGGCATAAAATCAATAGACAACTTAAAAGATGGGGATTGTATATTAATATCTGAAGGCTGCACACATCATAGACAGGATGACGATATAGGCAAGGTAAAGATTCCAAATATGCTGCTTGAAAAAACAGGTAAAAAACTTAAGTTTAAACATACATCAGGTGGTTTTTTTGAAGAGGATATCTCGTCATATGCCCTTATTGTTCACTGTGGTGCCTGCATGCTAAATAAAAAAGAAATGGAATATAGGCAATCCCTGGCAAGTAGAGAAGATATCCCTATGGTAAACTATGGAATGGTGCTGGCATACGGCACAGGTATCCTTAAGAGGGCTCTAAAACCCTTTGAAGATGAGATTTTATAATATGAGAGGAGCATAAAATATGAACTTTTTAGAAAAATACAAAAAAGACTTCGAAGAATATGACAACATGGAAAAGGATTTTATAGACGACGACCTAATATGGAGTCAGCTAAATAAATGGGAAAATCCAAAGCCATCTGATGTACGTCAAGTGCTTAAAAAGGCAGAGGAAAAAATAAGGCTAGATCCTGAAGAGATGGCCATACTAATTCAAAACAAGGATGAGGAAACCATTCAGGAGATGTATGATTTAGCACATAAACTAAAGCGGGAGGTATATGGAGAGCGTATAGTGTTTTTCGCCCCCCTCTATATAAGCAATAAATGTGCAAATAACTGCCTTTACTGCGGTTTTAGAACGTCCAATAATCATATAACCAGAAAGACGCTATCCATGGATGAAATATCAGATGAAGTGAATATAATGATCAATGAAGGGCAAAAACGTACCGTTTTAGTATATGGTGAATCCCCTGAAACCGATGTAGATTTCATATGTGACAGTGTAAAGCAGGTATATAATACTAAGAATAAAAATGGTGAGATAAGACGAGCCAATATAAACTGTGCACCATTATCACGGGAAGAACTTAAAAAGCTTAAAAAAGTAGGTATAGGTACCTTCCAGGTATTTCAGGAAACCTACCATCATGAAACATACAGAAAAGTACATCCCAAAAATACTATAAAGGGAAATTATAGATGGAGACTCTATGCTCAGGACAGGGCACAGGATGCCGGAATTGACGATGTAGCAATAGGCGCCCTGTTTGGACTATATGACTGGAGATTTGAAGCTATGGCACTTCTTTACCATACCATCCATCTAGAGGAGAAATATAATGGTGTAGGACCCCATACTATCTCATTCCCTAGAATAGAACCAGCAATTGATACGCCCTTTGCCGACAGCTTGAAATATGCCGTAAGCGATGGGGATTTTAAAAAATTAATAGCCATATTACGATTATCCGTACCATATACAGGTATGATACTCACTGCAAGGGAAAAACCGGAGGTAAGGCGGGAGGTTATACCCCTTGGCATATCTCAAATAGATGCAGGTTCACGTATAGGTGTAGGTGGCTATAGAGAATCTATGGGCAACAAGCTCCCTGATAAGGAACAGTTTCAACTTGGTGATACCCGGGCATTGGATGATGTGGTGAGGGAAACTTGTGAGGCGGGGGATATTCCTTCATTCTGTACTGCCTGCTATCGAGCCGGTAGAACTGGAGAAAACTTTATGGGGTATGCAAAGTCCAAGTTTGTGCATAATTTCTGTATGCCAAATGCCATATTCACCCTCAAAGAGTACCTACTGGACTATGCAACCGAAGAAACCAAAGCTATAGGAGAAAAAGCTATAGAAAACTATATAAATAAAATAGAAGATCAAAAGCAAGTCCAGTTTATAAGGGAAGGACTAAAAAAATTAGAAAATGGTAAACGGGATATAAGAATATAATTTATATCACCCCTATTTCATTAATCCACCCAATATAAGTAGCAATATAAAAGCTACTCCAAAAAATATCAACGGAATGAGTACTTCTTTCTTTTTCATTATTTTGACACTCCCTTCCAAAAATAAAAGGGGTGGGAAACTCAAACATAAACTGAGCTTCCCACCCCAGAAACTTTATATCTCTTGAAAACAGCTATCACACTGTTCAACCGTGATAAGAACCAATATTTTATTTTCTATGTTAATTATAGCATAAATTGACGCTATAAATCAATAATACTTTTTTGTCAGATAGCGTCAATTTACTGTAGGGAAAAGAAGAATAGATAACATCCTGGGATATTTTTACTTAAAGTTACAGTTCCCATATATTCAGATGACTGTTTGGTATTATAGTTTTATCTACACCATTAACAC